>CAZNFK010000050.1:0-17372 GCA_964572365.1 uncultured Flavobacteriaceae bacterium
TAAAAGTAAGTAAAGGCCTCTTTAAAATTCTGATTGAAACCTGACGGCGGTCATACTTAAACCTGCATTTATGAGCCAACTTTGTATCAAATAAAAAACAGTAATCATGAACACAACAAAAAACTTTTGGTTAGTACTTGGAAGCTTTCTGGTAATGATCTTTTCAGCCAATACAACTTGGGCTCAGTCTTACATCTTGAACAGCGGAGCTTCTAATTTAAAAGTAGAAGGTACTTCAAACATCCATGACTGGGAATTGACAGCAAAAGAACTCCAGGGGACTATGAAGGCAGAGATGGAAGACGGGCAATTGGTGAAGATCGATCAACTGGATTTTGCAGTAGTTGCCGAAAGTCTTAAGAGTGGTAAAGGGGGTATGGATAAAAACACCTATAAGGCTCTTAATACAGATGATCACAAAAAGATCACTTATAAACTGGAAAAGGTAAATAACATTGATTGTACTTCAAATTCTTCTTGTAAAGTAACAACCAGCGGATACCTTACCATTGCAGGAACCAAAAAACTGGTAGATCTCACCTTCGATGCCAAAGTGAACGGGAATCAGATCACCCTGAGCGGGAATAAGAAGATCAAAATGACCGAATTTAAAGTAGATCCTCCAACAGCCATGTTTGGAACCATCACTACCGGAGATGAGGTCAACATTAAATTTCAAGCGGCTTATTCTAAATAATCAATTAACAAAAACAGATTAAACAATTTAACTATCAACTTTTTAATTATCAAAAATGAAAAATTTAATTAAATATTCAGGTATCGCCCTTATGATGGCGATGGGCTTCCAGGTTCAGGCACAGGAAGTGGAAGTGGAAGAACAGGAACAAACCAAAACCATTTGGGACAGGGACCTTCCTAATTTTAGAGATCCAGACCAGCGCGGCATCAATGAATTTGAAGCTCCAAAAGACACTGAGACTTATTTTGACGGTGTACAGGTAAGAGTTGGAGGGGCATCTACTATCCAGTTTCAGTCTTTAGAACACGAAAATGATCTAAATTCCCTTCCAGAACTTGAAGGAAACTTCAACCTGGCTACTGCAAACCTTGACCTTGACGTTTTGCTTTATGATGGGGTAAGAATGCACTTGAGAACTTATCTTTCTTCTCAACACCACACCGAAGCTTATGTAAAAGGTGGGTATATCCAAATTGACAAATTAGACTTCATCAGCGAAGGATTTGCTGCAGGCCTAATGGACCACATGAGGATCAAAATTGGTCACATGGAAAACAACTATGGTGATGCTCACTTTAGAAGAACAGATAACGCACACGCTCTTCACAACCCATTCGTAGGAAACTACCTAATGGACAGCTTTACCACAGAAGTTGGTGCAGAAGTGTATATGTTTAACGGCCCATGGTTAGGTATGCTTGGATTCACAAACGGTAAATTGAACCAGTCTACTTCCGGTGACGGAGAAACTGATCCATCTTTCCTTGCAAAACTTGGCTATGACAACCAGTTTAGCGAAGACTTCAGATTCAGGTTAACAGGATCTCTTTTCTACAGCGGACATAACTATGCTCGTGGTAACTACCTTTACACAGCAGACCGTGCAGGTACTCGTTACTACAACATAATGACCGACACTGAAGGAAAAGGAGATACCTTTAGAGGAGGACGTATCGCTCCATCTTTCAAAAACGAGATGACTTCTATCATGATCAACCCATTCATAAAGTATGGTGGCCTTGAATTCTTCGGAATCATTGAAACTATCTCAGGTCAGGATAAAGACGATACAGATACCAGAACTTACAACCATTATGCTGGTGAGCTTATCTATAGATTTGGCGCTGAAGAAGATTTCTACCTTGGAGGTCGCTACAGTACTGTAGACGGTGAGTTAAATAATACTAATGATATTAGCGTAAACCGCTTCCAGTTAGGTGCAGGTTGGTTCATGACCAAAAATATTCTTGCCAAGTTGGAGTATGTTAATCAGGAATATAACGACTATCCTGTAGGTGACATCCACGCAGGAGGACAATTCAACGGAATTACGCTTGAGGCGGCAATAAGCTTCTAAGGTTTCGTTTGAACTTAGCCCGAAATGGGGGAACCGGGTTCCCCCATTTTTTTTACCTAAATTTACAAGACTATGAAAAAGTTAATGCCTATGATTATGATACTGCTGACGGGTGCATTTTCTTTTGCACAAGGCAGTTATCAGCCAACCCAGATCGAAGTGTTACCGGCCAGTGAACTCAGCATCACCGGGGACACCAACATCAACACTTTTGAGTGTAATTTTAACGCCTCCTATACCGAAGAGGCCCAAAAGATCTTTTATTCTCATAACAAGTCTCAGATCAATTTTAACGGCGCTATTCTCAAGTTGAATACCCAAGGTTTCGATTGTGGCAGCAAAGCTATTAATAAAGACTTTCATGCCCTCATCCAGTCAGAAAAACACCCTGAGATCCTCCTGGAGGTAAACAAGGTCAAGATCCAGTCGCCTTCAAAAGGTTTAGCCAATGTATGCATCACCATTGCCGGGATACAAAAATTTTATGACGTCCCCGTCCAGATTAAAAATGATGAGGTAGCACATTTTCAGGGCGTCCTGGGGCTTGATATCAATGACTTTGGTCTCGAACCTCCTAAAAAACTCTTCGGAATAATTCAGGTAAAAGACGAGATCGACATCAATTTTGATCTAAAGGTTAGAAAATAAAAGTTAAAGAAAAATGGAGATCGTTTCAGCTGCAGAAGCAGTTTCGCATGTAAAATCAGGTGACAGGGTATTTTTCCAGGGAGCAGCCATGACTCCAAAAATGCTCATCGATGCGTTGACAGACCGGTATAACGAACTTGAAGATGTTGAACTATTCCAAATACACACCGAAGGAAGAGCGAGATATACAGAAGAACCATACCGCAAAGCTTTCCGTACCAACAGCTGTTTTGCTTCAGGTAATGTACGCGATGCCATCAATTCAAGTTATGGTGCTTACATCCCCATATTTTTAAGTGAGATCCACCTGTTGTTCCGAAAGAATATTCTGCCATTAGATGTGGCCTTTATTCAGGTTTCCCCTCCAGATAAACATGGCTATTGTTCGCTCGGGGTTTCCGTAGATATAACCTTACCGGCCATTCAAACCGCAAAAAAGGTGATCGCGCAGATCAATCCACAGGTACCAAGAACTCATGGAGATGGTATCATTCACGTGAGCAAAATATTTGCCGCCACAGAAATTGATTCCCCGATACATTCGCATGAGATGGATGCTCCTTCAGAAATTGAGCAACAAATTGGGAAACATGTTGCAGAATTGATCGAAGATGGGGCCACTTTGCAAATGGGTATAGGAGGAATTCCTAACGTTGTACTATCCAACCTGATGAACCACAAACGCCTGGGCATCCACACAGAAATGTTCTCTGACGGAATACTTCCCCTGGTGGAAAAAGGTATTATTACAGGAGAAGAAAAGGAGATCAAAACCGGAAAGATCGTTACCTGCTTCGCCCTTGGTTCTCAAAAGTTATATGACTTCATTGATGACAATCCTCTAATCCATTTTAAGGAGGCAGGATATACCAATGATACTGCTATCATTCGGCAAAATCCAAAAGTCACCGCCATTAACAGCGCGATAGAAATTGACCTTACCGGGCAGGTGTGTGCCGATACCATCGGGAATTACCAGTACTCGGGAGTGGGCGGCCAGATGGATTTCATCAGAGGTGCTTCGCTTTCTGAAGGCGGAAAGGCGATTATCGCAATGCCTTCTATCACCAATAAAGGTTTCTCTAAGATTGTTCCTTACCTGAAAGACGGCGCCGGCGTGACCACCACGCGTGCACACGTGCATTATATCGCCACAGAATATGGCGTGGTCAACTTATATGGCAAGAACCTGAAGCAGCGTGCAAAAGCGCTTATTTCAATCGCACACCCAGATCATCGGGAACAACTGGAAAAAGAAGCCTTTTTGAGGATCAACAAAACCCGGTAGGCGGCATAAAGAACTCCCAAATCCCACATTTTTGGAATTGGTTTCAACCAAAATTAATACCTTTATTTTTCCTTAAGGCCTCTTTAAAAATTTCAGGTTATGAAAAGTAGTTTTAGTGAGATCATTAACGATGATAAACCGGTATTGGTAGATTTCTTTGCAGACTGGTGCGGTCCTTGCAAGACCCTTGCCCCTATTCTAAAAGACACCAAAGCTGAATTGGGTGATGATGTGAAGATCGTAAAGATCGATGTGGACAAAAACCAGGAGCTTTCCGAAAAATACCAGGTAAGAGGAGTACCTACACTCATCCTTTTTAAGAACGGTCAACAACTTTGGAGACAATCAGGAGTGGTGCAGAAATCTGCATTGGTCCAGTTGATAAGATCGCATCAATAACGGTATGATCGACGAAAATCTTCTGCTTGATTACGGAGCAAAAAAGATCTCATTTTCAAAGGGTGACCAGCTCTTCAGGGAAGGTGAAAGTGCCCTGAACTTCTACCAGGTTGTTTCCGGAGAGATCAAAATGAACAACTACAACGAAGACGGAAAAGAATTCATCCAGGGAATCTTTTCCATAGGCCAGAGTTTTGGAGAACCTCCCCTGCTGGCAAATGTGAAATATCCGGCCAACGCCGAAGCTATTTCAGATGCTGAAGTACTTCAGCTTTCAAAAGAGAATTTCCTTAACCTTCTAGCCTCCAATCCCAAAGTACATTTAAAGATCACCGAAACCCTCGCGAAAAGGCTGTTTTACAAAGCCATTATGGTCTCCGAGATCTCCAGCCAGGAACCGGAACACAGGATCCTGAGGATACTTGATTACCTGAAAAAATACGTCCACAAAACCGAAGGTAAGTTTGCTTATCGCGTGGACCTCACCCGGCAACAATTAGCTGATCTTACCGGCCTTAGGGTGGAAACCGTGATAAGGGCCACCAAATCTCTTGAGAAAAAAGGGGAAGTCCAGATCAAAAAGCGAAAACTTTACCGATAAACCTTATTTTCAACACTTTACGGAATCAAATGCAGACAAAAATGTCCGCTTTTATGACTCAAATCATATTCTCCCGGAACCTCTCCTCTTAAATTTGTCCCATAACTAAAAACGAGCAAGTTATGAGACTTTACAACACATTGTACAAAGATTTTGAGGAATTATACGTAGGCTATTCTGCTGTAGCCATTATTTTATCAAGCTGTTTAGGATCGGCAGCAGCCATGGTGATCTTGATGAACGGCCATGACCTGGTGCAAATGATCCAGCTATTCCTGGTAGTGGCAGTTGCTTTAACTTATAATGCAACCGTTCTTGCCCAGTTAAAACCTAAATTCGTTTTTAATTCATTAATCGTAAGTTTGCTGGTAAGCACCGTACTACTGTTTGTTAATGTGGCGATGCGTTACTAAGAAAAAAAAACGATGAAACAAGATATTCAGAACAGGGAGGATGTATTCCTCCTTGTTTCTACTTTTTATACTAAAGTTAGGGCCAATCCAGAAATTGGTCATTTCTTCAATGAAACCATCAAGGACTGGCCTTCACACCTGGAAAAGCTTACCGACTTCTGGGAAACCAACCTGTTTATGGTGAGTAAATTCAGGGGAAATCCCATGAAGGCGCATAAAGAGGTAGACAACCAATTCAATAACAGTATTGAGCAAAAACATTTCGGGGAATGGTTAAACATGTGGTTTGAAACCATTGATGAGCTTTTTGAGGGCGAGAGGTCAAACATCGCTAAAAACCGGGCCCGCAACATGGCCGGGAACCTGTTCATGAATATGTATATAAGCCGGTCCAAGGCCTAAATTAGTAGTTCAAAAAAAATCCGAAGTGCTTGCTTCGGATTTTTTTTGTTTTTAATAGAACTTACCTAAACCGTCATTGAGAACAACTGTGTCTCAGGTTTACTTCTTTGAAGCAGCAGGTCAAAAGCCATACAAACATTTCTTACGAATGGCCTTCCCTCCTCTTTGATGGTGAGTTTATCTTTTTCGATGGTAATAAGACCGTCGGCTTCCATTTCTTTCAACCGGATCAAAACATCTGGCAATTCGGGAAAGTTCATGCTGTCATCACTCCAGGAGGTTTCGAGATTGCACATTAGGTTCAAAATGTGCTTTCTCAGTTTTTCATCTTCTTCGGTAAGTATATGTCCTCTATAAAGCGGAAGTTCGCCCTTCTCTAGGATCTCGTAATATTCTTCAATGGTTTTCACGTTTTGTGCAAAACCTGTCCAGCTGTCACTAATGGCCGATACTCCCAGACCTATCATTACTTTGGTCTTTGAAGAAGTATAGCCCATAAAATTACGGTGCATCTTTTTATTTTCGACCGCTTTGTACAAAGAATCAGACTTCAGTGCAAAATGATCCATTCCAATCTCCACGTAACCGGCTTCGGCGAGCATTCGCTTTCCGGTTTCATACATTTCCCGCTTTACATCGGCAGTGGGCAGGTCTTCTTCTTTAAAACCTCTTTGTCCATTCCCTTTTATCCATGGAACATGGGCATAGCTGTAGAACGCGATACGGTCCGGCATTAGCTCCTTGGTCTTTTCTATGGTGCTTTTAATGTGTTCCACCGTTTGAAACGGCAAGCCAAATATCAAGTCGTGTCCTATAGAATCATACCCTATCTCCCGGGCCTGCTCGGTGGCACTCTTTACATTGGCAAAAGGTTGAAAACGATGAATGGCTTGTTGCACCACCATGTTATAATCCTGTACCCCGTAACTCACCCGGTCAAAACCAAGTTCAAATAAGGCTTGTAAATGATCTTTTCGGGTATTGTTGGGATGCCCCTCAAAACTGAAATCAAAATCTTCGGCTCTTATCGCATTTTCAAAGATGCCGTTCAAAAGCAGTTTAAGATTTTCCGGAGAAAAAAAAGTGGGCGTTCCCCCGCCAAGGTGAATCTCTTTGATCACCGGCTTTTCCCCAAGAAGTTTAAGGTATAGATCCCACTCCTCAAGCACGGCGGCAATGTAGGGAGATTCCACCTCGTGACGTTTGGTGATGCGCTTGTTGCATCCGCAGAAGGTACAAAGGCTTTCACAAAACGGCAGGTGAAAATAAAGACTTATGCCTTCACTCCCGTTGCTTTCCAAAAATGATGTTCTCAGGGTCTTTTTGTACTCCTCAATACAAAAGTTTTCCTGGTCCCAATATGGCACGGTGGGGTAACTGGTGTACCTTGGCCCCGCCACATTGTACTTGTTGATTAAAAAATTGCTCATTCCTAATAATTTAGGAGCAAAATTATGGGATCAATTTGTCCTAAAATATGATTCCAATCAGGTGGGAGTCCTTCTTCGGAAAAAGTCATGTTTGATCAAAGCTGTCCCAGGGCATCAATTACTCCTTTTTTCAAACCTATCCACACATAATTCCAGAACGATTTGATCTTATCCCGGGTAAATTCTACACTATGTGTGCGCTGTTCGGAAAGACCGTCATTATCCACAAAAAGGTTTGCCAGTGCCGATAGCAATTTATTCTTCTTTTGGCCCTCATCCTTCATGATATTGAGCTTGAAACGATCATATATCACACGCACATCCCCAACGGCGGCATCGTCATTCCCGGTGAAGGTAAAAGATACAGATTGCAGCTCTCCTTCAGCTTCTATTCCAAGAGTGGGTTTAAGCAAGGGGTTGAGGGTGCTGCCGGCAATGGTTTCAAAATTACCCGAAATAAGGAATTTATCATTCTTGTTGGTGGCGTTAAAAGACCATTCCATATTAGTTGAAGATGTATCCATGAAGAGGGCATTGGCCTTGATCTTTGTGCGGGGAAAATTCTTTCTGTTTAGCCCCGTATTTATGAAGTTTTCCACAGTTCCATTTATCTGGCTAAAAGTGACTGTAGCAGGAGGCGTATTCTTTTTTACCTTTTCATCATACCGAATCTTGCTTTTTTCCACCTTTATCTTCTCAAAATCAAATTTTACGGGGGAATTCCGCATTTTTTGGCTTAGCAGGGTTTTTGTGCGCGGGTCATCGGGCAACAGTTTATTGCGATATATATCCAGGTCCGCCCCTTTTACTATCGTTACAGGATTCTTTAAATGCAGACTGTCATTTTTGAAACTGAAACTTAGGCTATCCAACCTTATGGAATCCACTCTCAGAGAAATCCGATCCTTTTCATAAGGAATGCTTTGATCAAAGGCACCTCTTTCTTCATAGGGAATTATCCTGAAATTTTCTACGGAAGCTTTTCCGTTTTCAATGGAAAAACCTTCCGCAGCAATGAAGTGTTGCGGATTCATATTTACCGCTACCGAATCTCCTTTTACATGATAGGAGGAAAAATTAAATGGCAGGGTCTTACCCGTGGTCGAGGAATCTATTCTAACTTCTGAAATCCCCAGTTCGGGAAACCGAATAAAAATCTCATTCCCCACCGAATCTTTCTTTTTAAGCCTGAAGGATCCGTTTATAGCTTGAAAATTCCTTACCAGAATCTCTCTTTTGAATGTCTTGCTGCTGTCCTTCCTTTTTTCTTTTGAGGAGATAAGGGTGAGTTGGGGAGAATGGACTTCAACCTTGTTTATTATGAGCCGGTCCTTCATGATATAGGCCCAGTAATGCAGTCCTACTAAAGAAACTTCTGAAGCTTTCAGCATCGTTTTACCCTGCCGGTATTCCAGTCCCTTCACATGGATCTTCTGTTGAAGAAGGTCTACATCTATTTTTTCATAGCTCTGGATATTTGCAGATATCTCTTTCTTGATCTTGTTGGAATAATACATTCCCACCAGGAACACAGCTATTGCCAGTACAGCAGTTATACCTACAGCTATTCCTATGCTCGTTTTCTGTTTCAAATTCGGGGCTTCAACATTTTCAATTCGATTATCCGGTTTATAAAACGGATCTGATTTTGTTAAATCTCTGAAATTAATTTTAGTCAGATTCCCACAACTATGCTAATATTTTCCCAAACCATTGATCCTCATGTTAATAGTTTATTAATAAACATTTCATTAGAACATTCTTAACAAGCTATGGCTTAATTTAGGTCCCTACAACAGCGAAAAATTTAACCAATTATATAACCTCATGACAACATTTCAACCCGCCGAGATCCTGGAAAATTTTAAGAATTTCATCCATAACAGCTGCACAGATTGCAGCAGTACGAATACAATTTATAATTCTCTTCACAAAGGGATCATAAAAATGTATTTCCAGGCCAGGAATGTAGAGATCGATTATGAAGCCAAAGTAATTAAAGCGGAGATCCCGGTTTCTGATAAAGAATATACTTCTGTAAGTTTTGAATGTCTTGATCTGGAAAGGTTCCTTACCTCCTGTATCAAAAAAGACAAAAGGAGCCTGAATTTTTATCAAAGCGCATTGAACTATTACAGTTTTTCAAGAGTAGCGTAAAGCAACCGTCAGTGGTTATTCATACACACCCCGGAACTTCCGGGGTATTTTTTTAAAAATTAAAGCTCCGGTCTTCACCGGAGCTTTTTGGTTCAATTATAATTAGTATCAGCAGGAAAACAGGGAAAATCCGGTTAATTAAGGAATTGCTCCTTCCTTAAAAAAGTATCCAGACTTCCTGCAATCTCATAACACTTACTAACTTTTTCTGTTCCGCTGCACGATCTGGAGTCGGGTGCATAAGATTTACAGGTAAAGCCGGAAAGATCAAGATCTCTGAACTTTGGGTTTATGGCGACACATTGTTCATACAGGCTATTGATGCTCTTATAATCCTGTGGGTCAATTCCTTTGCTAAGGAGATATCCCTTCAGGAAATTCTCAATAGCATACTGTGAGTTCTTGCAAACCAGGTAAGAAACTACATCCTCCTCGGGTCTGCACAGCTCCTCGTTCGCTTCCTGAAGCTTTCTAATTGCCTCATTGAATAATCCGATTGCTTTGTTTTCCATGCCTTTAAGTATTTGGTTTAACAGAGTTCTTCCAGATGCAGGTACCAGGACCTGCACCCCAAAGAACATTTTTATTTACATGTCTCTGTAAAGTTCTAATCTCTCCCACTTGGATTCCACTTCTTCCTGTGCCTGTTTGAGCAGGCTTGCTCCCAGCTCTGCATTTTCTTTGGCTACACGGGTAAAGCGGGTTTCATTGTACATGAAATCCTGGAGTGGTGCTGCCGGCGGCTTGGAATCCAGTTTGAACCGTTTTCCTTTTTCTTTGGAAGGATCAAACCTGAACAACGGCCAGTAACCGGTCTCCACAGCTTTCTCCTGCTGTTTAGGCCCGTGTTTTAGATCATAACCGTGTTCCCCGCAGTGCGAGTAGGCAATGATGATAGACGGTCCGGGATACGCAGTAGCTTCCTCGATGGCTTTAAGAGTTTGCAGGTCTTTCGCGCCTATCGCCACCTGGGCTACATAAACGTTCTGGTAGGAAACGGCCTGTAAGGCAAGGCTCTTTTTCGAGGTCTTCTTGCCTGAAACCGCGAACTTCGCACTTGCACCCAGCGGAGTGGCTTTAGACATTTGCCCACCAGTATTGGAATACACTTCGGTATCCATCACCAGGATATTGATATCCTCTCCAGATGCGAGCACGTGATCTACACCTCCGTAACCAATGTCATAGGCCCAACCGTCACCTCCCAGGATCCAAACTGCTTTCTTACGAAGGTATTCTGTCAGTTGGTTCAATTTTTTGGCTTCGGGGGTGTCTATGGTTGAGAGAATGGTCTTAAGATCTTCTATCTGCGCATGCTTCTCTTTCTTCTGAATTTCAGTCTCTTCAGGATTGTTCAGAATGGCTTCCACCAGTTGAGATCCAACAAAAGGCTCCAGTGATTTCAACAGATCAACGGCGATCTCTTGCTTTTTGGTCAATGCCAGTCTCATACCAAGTCCAAATTCAGCATTGTCTTCAAAGAGAGAGTTTGCCCATGCCGGACCTCTTCCAAATTCATTCTTTTTATAAGGCGTGGTTGGCAGGTTACCTCCATAGATGGAAGAACAACCGGTAGCGTTGGCGATCATAATGCTGTCCCCGTAAAGCTGGGTAAGCATCTTGATATAAGGGGTTTCCCCACATCCAGAACAGGCTCCCGAGAATTCAAATAATGGCTCCAGGAATTGAGATCCTTTGACGTTAGTGATCTGCAGCTCTGTACGGTCGTAGTACGGAAGTTTTGTAAAGTAATCCCAGTTGGCATTTTCGGCCTCGGCAACATCAAGTTTTGGCCGCATGTTGATGGCTTTGAAATTCTGGATCTCCTTGCTCTCAGCAGGACAAACCGCTACACAAAGGTCACAACCGGTACAATCTTCGGGAGAGACCTGCAGGATGTATGAATCTTCCCCTGTAAAAGGCCTACCCTTAGCACCAACAGCTTTCAGGCTATCTGGCTTATCGGCCAGGTCTGCAGTAGGAACAACTTTGGCCCTGATGGCTGCATGCGGACAAATGGCCACACACTTGTTACACTGCGTACAAAGATCTTCCCCGTCCCATACCGGAACGAAATCGGCGATCCCTCTTTTTTCATACTGAGTGGTACCGGTAGGGAAGGTACCGTCAATAGGAAATGCGCTAACGGGAAGTTCATCCCCTTCCCCTGCCAGGATCTTACCTAAAACTTCTTTGACGAAAGGATCTGCTTCTCCCGTCATCATTGGTTTAAGTCCGCGGTTATTGGTGATCTGTTTTGGATAATCTACTTTTTGAAGGAACTCAAGGGATTTGTCGACTGCGTTGAAGTTCATCTGCACGATCTTTTCCCCTTTATGGGAGTAGGATTTCACGATGGCATCCTTGATCTTCTGAATGGCTTCATCCTTAGGAAGGACCCCGGAAATGGCAAAGAAACAGGTTTGAAGAACCGTGTTGGTCCTTTTACCCAGTTTAGCCTCATGCGCCACTTTGGTCGCGTCTACCACGTAGAACTGCAACTCATTCTCCACGATCTCTTCCTGCATTTTCTGCGGAAGCATATCCCAAACTTCCTCATTGGAGAAAGGAGAGTTTAAAAGGAAGGTTCCTCCTTTTTTGATCTTCTTAAGGATATCGTATTTCTCAATGAAATTGAATTGATGACAGGCGATAAAATCGGCTGTATTGATCAAATAGCTTGAAAAGATAGGTTGCGGACCGAATCTCAAGTGAGAAATGGTCTGTGACCCTGCTTTTTTGGAGTCATATACAAAATAACCCTGTACGTAGTTATCTGTAGTTTCTCCAATGATCTTGATGGAGTTCTTGTTGGCTCCCACCGTACCATCAGATCCCAATCCGTAGAACAGGCAGTTAAATGTGGTTTTTCGGGTCTTGAAGACAGGGTTGTAGAGCAGACTTTTGAAAGTCACATCATCATTGATCCCTATGGTAAAGTGGTTTTTTGGCTGCGGCTTCAGCATTTCGTCAAAGATCCCTTTCACCATGGCAGGATTGAATTCTTTGGAAGATAATCCATAGCGACCACCTATGATCTGTGGCATGCTGCGATCACTTTCAGCAAAAGCGGTGATCACATCCTGATAAAGGGGTTCCCCGGTACTTCCCGGTTCTTTGGTACGATCGAGAACTGCAATTTGTTTTACCGTTTTTGGAACCATTTCCATGAAATCTTTCACAGAGAATGGACGGAACAAGCGAACGATGAGCACTCCTACTTTTTCGTCTGAGTTGAGCAGGGTGTCCACAGTTTCTCTTACCGCTCCTTCTCCCGAACCCATAATGATCACTACTCTTTCGGCTTCAGGATGTCCTTCATAGTCGAAAAGGTTGTACCGGCGACCGGTGTGCTGATAGAACTCATCCATCACCTCCTGTACGATCTTCGGCACCCTCTCGTAGTGAAGGTTGGCGGCTTCACGAGCCTGGAAGAAAACATCGGGGTTTTGTGAAGTCCCTCTTATCACCGGGCTGTCAGGATCCAACGAACGTTTCTTGTGCTTCATGATCTCTTCTTCGGGCATCATAGCCTTGATGATATCATCAGGAATACCGTCAATTTTAGAGATCTCGTGAGAAGTACGAAAACCGTCAAAGATATTCAGAAAAGGAACCCGTGACCTCAGCGTTGCCACCTGCGAGATCAGGGCGAAATCCATGGCTTCCTGCACAGATCCTCCGAACAACATGGAGAAGCCCGTTTGCCTTGCCGCCATCACATCAGAATGGTCTCCAAAAATGGAAAGCGCATGGGTTGCAATGGTACGCGCAGCAACATGGATCACCGTGGGCAGCAATTCCCCGGCTATTTTATACATATTAGGTATCATGAGCAAGAGGCCCTGGGAAGCAGTAAATGTGGTGGTAAGGGCCCCGGCCTGTAAAGATCCGTGGACGGCACCTGCAGCACCTCCTTCACTCTGCATTTCAACAATTCTTGGAACGTTGTTCCAGATATTCTTTTTGCCTTTTGAACTATAGACATCTACATGCTCTCCCATTGGAGAAGCCGGTGTTATAGGATAAATAGCGCATACCTCATTCGTTTTGTGAGCAATTTTGGCAACCGCCTCGTTGGCATCACAAATGAGTTTAGGGAATTTTTCAGCCATTTCGTTACATTTTATTATTTCATATTAGGCACCGTGAAGCCATACTTTCTTCTCAAGCAATTCGGCTTCTGACTCCTGGTAGTCCTCACGTGGATGGATACAGTCTACAGGACAAACTGATACGCACTGAGGTTCGTCATGGAATCCTTTACATTCGGTGCACTTATCTGCAACAATAAAATAGAATTCATCAGAAAGCGCTTCATTCTCTGCATCGGCATCAACTTCTTTACCTCCGGGTGTAGTCACCATTCCACTAAGCGCAGTTTCGTCTGAATATGACCATTCCTGATCTGGTTCATAGATCGCGTTGTTAGGACATTCTGAGATACAAGCATCGCAGTTGATACATTCATCGTTTATAAAAAGAGCCATAATCTTAAAATTTAATTATTAGTAAAATTTTTCTATAAAATTATTCGAGGTCTACCTGCTTTAACATGATCACTGTCATATTTTCTTTTATGAAGAATTATTCTTAATAACCTTATTGCGAACCCAATATGACCTACATCATATTTAATACCTAAGAGTCCTTTTACATTTACCCGAAGATCCAATACTATCGGTAATTGAGCCGGTGGTTTCTAAAACCTTAAATATGATCACAGAAAAAATGAATCAAGCAGAGGCCCTGGATGCAGTGGTAATTCGCTTTGTGGGCGATTCTGGTGACGGGATGCAGTTGACGGGAACCCAGTTCTCAGACACTTCTGCAATGTTCGGGAATGATGTGGCCACTTTTCCAAATTATCCATCCGAAATTCGGGCTCCACAAGGTAGTCTTTACGGGGTTTCAGGATTTCAGGTTCATATTGGGAGTGTAGAGGTAAGCACCCCGGGTGACAGCCTCGATCTATTGGTAGCCATGAATCCGGCAGGACTCAAGACCAACCTCTATGCCGTTAAACCCGGGCAGACCATAATTGTAGATGTAGATTCCTTCACCAAAAAGAATCTTGAAAAAGCGCAATATGAGGCCAACCCTTTACGGGACGGAAGCCTGGAGAATTACCGGGTAATAGAAGTGCCAATGACTTCTCTCACCAAAGAAGCTTTAAAGGACATTGAAGGTCTTGACAACAAGAGCATCACCCGAAGTAAGAACATGTTCGCCCTGGGAATGGTCTATTGGTTATATGACCGTTCTCCGGAACACACTATTGAATTCTTTCAAAAGAAATTTAAAACCAAACCACACCTCATTGAGGCGAACACCAAAGTTCTAAATGCGGGTTATTTTTATGCCGAAACTATCGAATTGATCCCTAACTCCTATAGCATCTCTCCCGCTAAAATGGCTGGGGGAACCTACAGGATTATCATGGGTAATACCGCCACTGCCTGGGGATTTTTGGCTGCTGCTGAAAAATCTGGGCTGGAACTGTTCTTAGGATCCTACCCAATTACCCCGGCAACGGATATTCTTCACGAGCTGGTAAAACACAAACATTTTGGTGTTAAGGCCTTCCAGGCAGAAGATGAGATCGCAGGGATCAGCTCAGCTATCGGGGCGTCTTTTGCAGGAGACCTTGCCATTACTACTACCTCAGGCCCGGGACTTGCTCTTAAAGGAGAAGCCCTTGGTCTCGCCATGATGATCGAGCTTCCTTTAGTGGTAGTGAACGTACAACGTGGAGGCCCTTCTACAGGATTACCCACCAAGACCGAACAATCAGACCTTTTACAGGCTATGTACGGCCGAAATGGGGAAAGTCCGGTGATCGTGATCGCGGCAAGTACCCCGGCCAACTGTTTTACCTATGCCTACCAGGCCGCTAAACTGGCACTTGAGCATATGACTCCTGTAGTTCTGTTAACCGACGGATACATTGCGAATGGATCTGCTCCCTGGAAGATCAAGAAGCTGGAAGAACTTCCGGAGATCAAGAACCATATTGTCAAAGAAGCAAATGAGAATTGGCATCCTTACGACAGGGAAGAAGAAACCCTGGCTAGGAACTGGGCTATTCCGGGAACTCCTGGCCTGGAGCACCGGGTGGGAGGTCTTGAAAAAGATAGAGTGACGGGAGATGTTTCCCACGTGCCCGAAAACCACGAGATCATGACCTGGACCCGTGCCGAAAAGGTAAAACGGGTGGAAAATTTCATTCCCGAATTGGTTCCTGAATTTGCTGAAGAAGGCGACCTGCTGGTCATTGGCTGGGGAGGAACTTACGGGTCCCTGCATTCGGCTGTAAAACAGTTGAATTCTGAAGGGTATAAAAATATAGGATTTGCACACTTCAACTATATCAACCCGCTTCCGAAGAATACCGGAGACCTGTTGAAAAAGTTTAAAAAGATCGTGGTTTGCGAGCTGAACAACGGCCAGTTCGTGAATGTGCTCAGAATGCATTTCAACCATGACTTCCTTCAGTATAACAAGATTCAGGGCTTGCCATTTGGAAACGCTGAGCTTATCGAAAAATTCAAACAACTGGTAAAATAACTATGGAAACAACAGTTCAAAAAAAGTACACGTACAAGGATTTTGGCAATGACCAGGAAGTAAGATGGTGTCCCGGTTGTGACGACTATGTTATTTTACGTTCTGTACAAAAGGCACTGCCCGAGATGGGCGTGAAAAAAGAGGATGTCGTATTCATTTCCGGAATAGGATGTTCTTCTCGTTTTCCATATTACATGGGAACCTACGGGATGCACGGGATCCATGGAAGGGCTCCTGCGATCGCTTCCGGAGTAAAACTGGCAAATCCTAACCTTAGCGTATGGGTGATCACCGGTGACGGTGACAGTATGGCTATTGGCGGAAACCATTTTATACACGTACTGCGAAGAAATATCGATCTCAATATCATCCTTTTCAATAATGAGATCTACGGCCTCACTAAGGGACAATTTTCCCCTACTTCTTTGGTAGGTCAAAAGACGAAATCTTCACCTTTTGGAAATACGCAGCCTCCTTTCTCTCCCGGAGAACTGGCTATTGGCGCTCAGGCCCGGTTCTTCGCCAGGATTGGCGGAAACGCTCCCAAGGAGATGACCGATATTTTCATTGAAGCCGAAAAGTTCAAGGGCACTTCTTTGGTTGAGGTACTTCAAAACTGTGTGATCTTTAATGACGGCTGCTATGTTAAATACACAGACAAGACCGTTCGTGAAGACAAACAATTGTTCGTGGAACATGGAAAACCCATGATCTTCGGAAAAAATCGCGATAAAGGACTTGTCCTGAAAGGATTGAAACTCGAAACGGTTACAATTGGTGAAAACGGCATTACAGAAGAGGATATCCTGGTGCACGATGCGAAGGAGAAAGATCCAACCATGCACCAGATGCTGGTAAGGCTCGAGTATCCTTTAATAACCGGAATAATTAGAAGTTTTGAGGATGTCACCCTCGAAGAAAGAGAGAATGCGCTTACCGAACAGATCAAAGCAAAATCTGATTTCAAAGAGACAAATGACCTCTTCTTTTCGGGAGAAACTTACCAGGTAAAATAGCAGGAATCCTGATCTTGATCAGTTCCCGCCAGCCGGGAAACTGTTAATTTTATTAACACAAATAAAGCCTTGAAAAAATGGGTTCAGAAGCGATAATCGTGTTTTTTCTTGCCGGTGTGGTTTTAGTTGCCGGTGCAAATTTTCTTTCAGACCTGATCTCTCCAAAGTCGGATAACCCGCAGAAAAGAGAGCCGTATGAAAGTGGGATGACCACAATTGGGCCCACCTGGGTACAGTTCAAGGTTGGCTATTATCTGTTCGCTATCCTCTTCCTCATTTTTGATGTGGAAGTTGCATTCCTGGTGCCATGGGCCGTGGTCTTTGGTGACCTGGGCACTGTCGCCCTAGTTGAAATAGTAATCTTCCTGTTCATCCTGGGCTTAGGCCTGGCGTA
>CAZNFK010000051.1:0-14373 GCA_964572365.1 uncultured Flavobacteriaceae bacterium
TAAAATGTCTTTTTCATCTTAGAATATTGTTAGAATTTAATTTTAGCTCCTACAGTGTATGTACGCCCAAAACCATACCATACCTGTGCTGTACGTGCGTTAGAATTAATCCCGTCATCAACAACTGAAATGTATTCAGTATCGAACAGGTTATTTACATTTCCTATTAAGGTAGCTTCAAAATCTCCAAATTCAAAATCATGAGTCAATCCAAGATCAACTACACTGTAATCTGGAGCTTCCCACGGCTGATATCCTTCTCCTACGTTATTAGGGTCAAAATCTGCGTATAGTTTGTCATAGTAGTTAAAATCAGCTCTAAGCCGTGTTCCGGGTAAGGCTTCATAGTTAAAACCTAACGCATATGTATGTTGTGCAGATCCCCCAACAGGAACATCAGTTAACAACAATTCTATAGGAGAGTCAGGGTTTAAAATTTCCTGTTCATCATTGTAGAAATAAACATCCTTCACATCACTATCCCACTTCCAGTCTCCAAGAGAAGCCATAGCAGTAATAGTAAGTTTGTCAAACGGACGGTACGAAAGATCTACTTCGATACCCTGGTGCAAAGCATCAACCCCTAAAATATTGGCAAAATACGTTTGATCTGTAGCCTGGTCAAAACGGGTACGTGTAAAAGACCTGTCTTGCCAAGATGTCCTATACAAGTTTACGTTTGCCCTAAAGTTAGTACTACGGAAACCATATCCCAGTTCTGCACTAAAGATCTTTTGGTTTTCAGCATCTTCGTTTACTAAGTTTTCAAAATTCAAGAAAACAGAACCGAAGAAAGGTGCTTTTTCAAAATAACCAATATTAGCGAAAACATTATGATTGTTATCAATGTTATAGTTAGCTCCACCTTTACCACTGTATCCGAAGAAATTCACGAAATCTGTTTCTTGATTAGGATCGCTGTCGAGGTAGTTAAAGTAATCAATTCTCTTGTATGAGGTATTAGAAGCAGCTACAGAAACGAATGCAGAAAGATCATTTTTAGAATACTCTGCCTGGGCAAAACCACCTTCCCAAAGAACGATCCCGTCATTGTAATAGTTGATCTTATCCCCAACTCTGGCAATGCTTACAGGGTTATTTTCATTTGAATCATCTAACCAATAGGTTCCTCCTAAAAGGTTTTTAACTTCCTGGAAGTGTTCCCCCTTGTAATATCTAAGATCCAGACCTCCCATTATTTCAATATCTTCTGTTAACTCATGGGAAAGTGTAGAAAGAGCTCCATACCAGTTGTGGTCGTTTCTTGAATTATAAAGTATAGTTTTAGATCCAAGATCACCATTTTCAACATTCTCTTCGACTACCAGATCCAGGTTCAAAGGTTGTAAATAACCATTCCTATATGGTGAACCAGGTGTTCTAAGATCAGCATCACCTGTGTAACCGCCACCTCCTCCGGTTCCGAAAGAAGCATATAAAGCTGTAGATAAGTTAGTCTTTTCTGAAATATCCCAGTAGTGGTTCAAAGACATTTGAGGTTTGTGGTAGAAGTTATCCTGAACATGAGTAACCTCACCGTTCAAGTAACCCCAGTCACTGTTAAATTTAGTGTCTCTGTCACTTCTCCTGTATGTTTCAATAAAATGCTTAGTTTCTCGTTGACCGTGTCTCTGAGGGGCACCAAAAGCCGTGAAAGACAACTGGTGATCTTCACCAAAATCTTTAGCCACATTTATAAAGTAAGAATACCCTTCAAATTGAGTACCGTCAATATATCCATCTCCTGTTGTTTTAGAGGCAGAAACAGTTGCAGCAACTCCGTTATCAAGAACTCCTGTAGAAACAGTCGCTCCAAATTTCATGTATCCGTCATTACCGGTAGAAGCGAAAATATTACCACCTTCTTCGGCATCGGTAGTTTTAGTAACAATGTTCACTGTACCTCCAATAGAAGGAACGGCAACTTTAGAAGCTCCAAGTCCTCTTTGAACCTGCATAGAGCGAGTTACATCAGAAAGACCAGCCCAGTTACTCCAGTAAACACGACCGTTTTCCATGTCATTTACAGGAACACCGTTGATCATTACAGCAATGTTCTCTGAGTTAAATCCACGAAGTCTTAATTCAGCATCTCCAAATCCACCACCACCTTTGGTAGCGTAAACTCCGGGAGTAGACTTCAGGATCTCAGGGAATTCCTGGTTACCAAGCTTGGTTTCAATGTCAGCTGCCTTAATAGTAGAAACAGCAACCGGTGTTTTACGATCAATCGCTAAAGAGAAGCTAGTGATCACGATCTCTTCAAGAGCATCGGCATCAGGTGAAAGGACGATCCTTCCAAGGTCCTGCGTGGCGCCATTTGCAACCGAGAAAGGAACTACTTTCCTTTCATAACCAACAAAACTAATTTCAATTTCTCCGGTGGTTTTATCCACTTCCAAAGTGAAATTCCCGTCAAAATCGGTTACGGTACCATTATTGGTACCTACCACCATAATGTTTGCACCAGGTAGCGGCCCATCCATCTCTGAATCGATCACTTTACCGGTAATAGTACCTTGTGCAAAAATAGTAGCTGACGTTAAGAATAACGCTAATGCTAAAAATTTCCTCATTGTGTAATTTGTTTGTGTTTAAAATGATAGTGCAAAAGAACGCATTTTTTAAAAAATAGCTTTAACTGAATGTTAAGAATTTTTTCCCCTGCGCTAAATAATTAGACCTCAGCAGTTAAAACACAAAAACCCTTTGTTTGTAAGGGCTCACAAACAAAGGGTTGGATTATTAATTCGGAACAAATTTTATTTAAGATAAAATTTTAACATATTTTTTGTGGACGAATCGTGCTCACCAACGTCATTTCGCTCTATCTCATCGAGAATATTCGTCGCCAACTGCTTGCCAAGTTCCACTCCCCACTGGTCATAACTATAGACATTCCAGACCACTCCCTGCACGAAGATCTGGTGCTCGTAAAGAGAGATTAACTTCCCTAAACTTTCAGGGGTGAGCTCGTTGATCAAAATAGTAGTAGTGGGTTTATTCCCTTCAAAAACCTTAAATGGAAGCAATTTTTCCACCTCCTCGGCTGACATCTTTTTTAATCCCAGTTCCTGCTTTACTTCTTCAGAAGATTTCCCTTCCAATAAAGCCTCTGTCTGCGCGAAGAAATTGGCCATCAATTTATTGTGATGGTCTTTTTCGTTGTGCAGGGAATTCTTGAAGCCAATAAAGTCCGCTGGGATCAATTTGGTTCCCTGGTGGATCAACTGAAAAAAGGCATGCTGGGAATTCGTTCCCGGCTCACCCCAGATGATATTTCCGGTCTGGTAGTTCACTTTATTACCGTCACGATCTACTCCTTTCCCGTTGCTCTCCATGATGGCCTGCTGTAAATAGGCAGGAAAACGGTGCAGGTACTGAGTATAAGGTATGATAGCCTGGGTCTCGGCCTTAAAAAAGTTGTTGTACCAAACTGTCAAAAGTGCCAGTTGCACCGGAATATTTTCCCTGAACGGAGTATCCCTAAAATGAACATCCATCTTATGGGCGCCATTCAACAGAGATTCGAAATTATTATACCCTACCGAAAGACTGATGGACAAACCTACGGCACTCCACAGGGAGAACCTGCCACCAACCCAGTCCCACATGGGGAAAATATTTTCGGTCTCAATTCCGAATTCTTCCACTGCCGGCACATTGCTGGAAACTGCCACGAAATGTCCCGCAACTGCCTCGGCAGGAGCTTTTTTCCTAAACCAGCTCCTGATGGTGGTAGAATTGGAAAGCGTTTCCTGGGTGGAAAAAGATTTGGAGACGATAACAAATAATGTGGTTTCAGGATCAAGATCTTTGATCACTTCCTGCACGTGGTCACCGTCAACATTTGATACAAAGTGCACCTTCAGGTGATTCTTGTAATGCTCCAGCGCTTCGGTGACCATCACCGGACCAAGGTCGGACCCGCCGATTCCAATATTGACCACATCGGTAAATGCTTTTCCTGTATATCCCTTTTTAGAACCGTCTATTACCGACTGACTGAAAGCCTTTATTTTTTCCTTTACTTCAAAAACTTCAGGAATAACATTTTCACCTTCTACTTCTACATGGGCATCTTTGGTATCCCTTAATGCAGTGTGAAGTACAGCCCGATTTTCGGTCTTATTAATGTGTTCTCCATTAAAATAAGATCTTACCGCTTCCTCAAGCCCTGCTTCATCAGCTAATTTCCCTAAAAGATCCTGAGTCTCTTTGGTGATGAGATTTTTACTGAAATCAACGTAGAAATCCTCCCACTCAAGTGTAAAATCCTCGGCACGACCGGGGTTATTCCCGAATTCTTTTTTTAGATCAAGCCCCTTGACAGTAGCAAAATGTTCTTCTAATTGTTTCCAGGCCCTGGTGCCGGTAGGGTTCGTATTTTTCATTAATTGGTGGTTGATTATATTTCTGTATTGATTTGTTCAAACTCTATCTCTCCTAACTCTGCTTTTAAGGGCTCTATAGCTGCAAAATAAGAAGGAATGTACTTTTCTTCAATTGGCTCTGCCGCGGGTAAATTCTGTCTAAAAGGATCTACCTGACGTCCATTAACCCAGAAACGATAGCACACATGAGGTCCGGTAGCAAGACCCGTACTTCCTACATATCCTATAATATCTCCCTGCTTCACGCGCTGCCCGTTTTTCACAGCCCGCTTGGACATGTGCAGGTATTGTGTGGTGTATGTACCATTGTGCTTTATCTTCACGTAATTTCCGTTTCCGGCAGTATAAGAAGAGGCGATCACTACCCCGTTAGCGGTACTCCAGATGGGTGTTCCGTGAGGTGCAGCATAATCTGTTCCCTTGTGGGCTTTCCATCTCTTCTGAACTGGGTGATATCTTCGCGGACTATAGCGGGAAGAAATTCGGCTGAAGTTAAGCGGAGCCTTCAGGAAAAAGCTCTGTAATGGCCGAGCTTTTTCATCATAATAATCTCGCTCTCCCGAAATGGAATCTGTCAGGAAATTAAAAGCGTAATATGGTTTCTCCTGGTGGTAAAATACGGAAGCTTCTATATTTTCAATTCCGGCGTAGATGGAATCATTAATGTACCGTTCATTATAAACAAGTTTAAACCTGTCTCCTTTCTGAAGCCTGAAGAAATCGATACTCCACTGATAAATATTGTTCATTTCATGCGCCAACAAATAATTCAACCCCTCATTTTCAATCGCTTCTGAAAGGCTTGAACTAATAACACCCGAAACTGTTTTTTTGGTGATGGTCACCGGTTTTTTTGCCGTATACGCAGAAATACTGTCCCCAAGGTCAACTACCGTATAATTCACAAGATCATTCTCATAAATGAATTTTTTAGGAGTACCTGCAGAATCATTTTCTTTAAGGATCACATAAGGCTTTCCTATAACGATCTTCCTGGGATTAAAGGTATCCTTAACTTTTTCCACGATCTGGAAGATCCTGCCCGGTTCAACCCCGTGGCTTCCCAGGATAATTCCAAAACTGTCCCCAGACCGGACAGTATCCCTCACAACCTGATAATCATTCAGCACATGCCCATACTCCTTCACAATCTTAGGAGCCGGTTTTTCGATAGTGTTATCGGCTATTTCAACTTTTTTTGGTTCGTCATTACAGGCCGTAACAGCCATCATCAACAGTAGCAGGTAACTTAGTTTTTTCAATGTATTTTCATTTTTTTGTTAAACGTTTCATCGACCCATTCTTTGCCCCATTCTTTCATTTCCTCTTCGCTCCACAGTTCGGGAAAAAAGGAAATACGTTGGAAACTCGGCGGAAGGAAATCCTTCCAGTTCGTGCCTCCCGTAGCTGCCACTGCACCTTTCTTGCTCATTAAATAGCGATGAGCAGCCCCAATGTGCATGAGCAGCCAGTTAACATTGACCGTTACGTCTAAAGTACGCAACGCCTCAACTAAATTTTTATTGTTCTTTTCTTCAGAAGAAAGTAGCTGATATTTTTGATACAGCGTTTTGCCTTTTACACGGTTTGCCAATGCCAGGAACCGTGGGTTGTATTCTTCTTCGAATTGTTTTAAAGTAAGGGTTTTTTCTCCTGAAGTCAGATCTGTAGCCCCTCTTTTCCAGTAGATATTCTCATACAGCTCCTCTACGGAATTCTCTCCGCCGAAATCCTTTCGAACTTCCATGTGAACCAGATTTTCAAGGGGTGTGCAAAATATCTCGATCATCCTGAACTGGCCCGATTGAAATCCACTCGCCGGAAGCAGCGCCATCCTGAACTTCAGGAATTGCTCCCTTTCCATCCCCCTTATCATCACATCAAAGGAATTGGTTAGGATCCTGAAGTATCGTACGATCCTGTTCACTTTTTCAGTAAAAAAAGCAACAGAGATATTTTCGGCTTCTACTATTTGTTCCTGCTCATGAATGATGAGCTTAAAGTAAAGTTCGGTGATCTGGTGATATCCTATGAAAATTTTTTCATCGGGAAAATGTGTCCTGGTATTCTGAAGGCTCAGCAAGGTGTCGAGACTAATGTAATCCCAGTAAGTAAGATAACGGTCATATAACAACCCATCAAGATATGAGCCCAGGTCCTGCCCGGAATTTTTGAATTTTTCTTCCAGCTGCCGGACCTTTTCGGCAATCTCAGGTTTAATTTCCTCCATTATTTATTTCATTATAATTTTTAGCGGATGTTTTAAACCTTTAAAGGCATCAATATCTGCATCCAGAGAACCAACAGCCAGATCGGCCTGGATCTTGACCGGCATCCGGTTCTTATCATCACTTACCCATATTGTGAGGCTCTCTTTTTCCTTGAACACTCTGCCTGCCAGCACATAAGGTTTAAATTTTAGCGTTGCAATATTACCTAATTTTGTCTTTACGACCTCCCTTCCGAGGAACTTTAACTTAAAATCGTGGTTCTCATTGTCGAAGAACATGTTCATGGTCATCATCTCCCCGGGAGAAATATTATCGACATCCAAATTGTTCCGCAGGTAATAAAAAGACGATAACATGTCCTGAACATTATTTTCAATAGTGTAGGTTTCCCTGGTATTATGCTTTTTATTGAACACATGAGCCTTTTTGGCCCTGTGATCAAAATCTATCTGGATATCCTTGGTATGTCCGCCTTCATCGATCTGCCTGATAAACCTTAGAGGCGCACCATTTTCCTTATGAATGTAAGACTCATAATTATCATTTACCTTAAAGAAAAGGTGAAGCAAACCTGTAGATTTTCCTTTTCCAACCACATGGTAAACCGGCTCATTATTCAGGGTGGTTTCGTTCACTTGAAGAGTCGCGTAGCTGGCATTGAACATACCATAGTGTATCCTGAACCTGAACCACTCCCCGGCATCAAAGGCCTGGTGGGATTGAGCTACAGAAGGAAAGGTTATAAGGGAAATTACAATTGCAATAATAATTTTCTTCATTGGACAAGTTTTCTTTTGATGGGGATATTACAATTACAATTTCTATTCCAAAGGTATTAAATCAAAAAAACCCCGTCAAGGCTGACGGGGTTTTTAATCTTATTAACCAACTAAAACTTAAATTATGAAAAAAAAATTATTTTTTTCTCAATCCTGGTAACCACTCCAAAATTGCGGTGCAAAATTCTTTCTTTTGTGCGTATAAGACAACAAGAAATTTAACTTTAACTAAAACACCTGAAAAGTGGAATATTTTTAAGTTTTTTATTGATCAGTACTTATAAATTTGATAATTCTATAAAGTTCCCCGTAAATTCTGTTCTCTCTCAATGGCTTCAAAAAGGGCTTTGAAATTACCTTTTCCGAAAGATTGAGCTCCTTTTCGCTGAATGATCTCGAAGAACATGGTTGGCCTGTCCAGAACAGGTTTGGTGAAAATTTGAAGCAGGTAGCCTTCGTCATCCCTGTCAATTAAAACTCCAAGCTCTTTCAAAGGCTCCAGGTCTTCATCGATCTTTCCTACACGATCAAGAACATCATCATAATAAGTCTCCGGTACATATAGGAACTCAACTCCCCTATCCCGCAGACTGGTTACGGTTTCAATTATATTATCGGTCGCTACGGCTATATGCTGCACGCCCGCACCATTATAAAAATCGATATATTCTTCGATCTGGGATTTCTTTTTACCTTCGGCAGGTTCGTTGATCGGAAACTTGATCCTTCCATTACCGTTGCTCATCACCTTGCTCATAAGGGCCGTATAGTCTGTTGAGATGTCTTTATCATCAAATGACACCAGCTGTGCAAAGCCCATTACTTTCGCATAGAATTCACACCACTTGTTCATCTCGTTCCATCCCACATTTCCAACCATGTGATCAATGTATTTCAAACCTACATCTTTCACTTTGAAATTGGGCTTGTATTCTTTGAATCCGGGAAGAAAAGGACCGCTATAGTTCTTTCTTTCCACGAACACGTGCACTGTCTCTCCATATGTGTGGATTCCCGAAAGGACCACATGACCGTTCTCATCCTTTATTTCCTTTGGCTCCATATATGACTTAGCGCCACGCTTAGTGGTTTCTTCGTAACTCTTACGGGCATCATCTACCCACAGCGCTACAACCTTAACTCCATCTCCATGCTTGTTGATGTGCTCATTGATCTCACCTCCCGGCTGAATGGGAGAGGTAAGCACCAGCCTTATTTTATCCTGTTGCAGGACATAGGAAACCCTGTCTTTGCTTCCGGTCTCAAGCCCCGAATATGCTACAGGCTGGAAACCCCATGCCTGCTGGTAATAATAAGCGGCCTGCTTGGCATTGCCTACATAAAGTTCTACAAAATCGGTTCCCAATAAGGGTAGAAAATCCTCTGCCTGCGGCACGGTCTTCTTAATTTCAGTCGTGTTCTCTGTCGCCATAATTCTTATATATTTTTGAGAGATGAAAAATCTATCTCTTTATTTTTTACTTCAGTTTTAAACCAGCCCAAACATAAAGTTTTTGAGCTGCTAACGCAAATTTAATGCTCCAACCAGGATTGATGATAGCTTTCGTCTGCTATCTCCATGGCATCTTTCGTAAGCTTTAAAGGCTTAAAAGTATCAACCATAACCGCAAGCTCTTCGGTTTCGGTTTGCCCAATACTTCTTTCCACCGCACCAGGGTGAGGCCCGTGCGGAATTCCCGCAGGATGCAGGGAAATATGCCCTTTTTCGATATCATTCCGGCTCATAAAATCTCCGTCTACATAATACAACACCTCATCACTGTCTATATTACTATGGTTATAAGGCGCAGGTATGCTATCTGGGTGATAATCATATAACCTGGGAACAAAGGAACAAACCACGAATGCGTCTGTCTCAAATGTTTGGTGCACCGGCGGCGGTTGATGGATCCTTCCTGTAATTGGTTCAAAGTCGTGAATTGAAAATGCATAGGGATAATTATATCCATCATAACCCACAACATCAAAGGGATGCGAGGCATAGATCATATCATATACCTGTCCCTGTTTTTTGACTTTTATCAGGAATTCTCCATTTTCATTGTTGGTTTCTAACTCGTATGGCTGGCGAATATCGCGTTCGCAAAAGGGTGAATGCTCCAACAACTGCCCAAAATAATTTCTGTACCTCTTCGGAGTATAGATAGGCCTTCTCGATTCCACAATGAACAACCTGTTCACCTCATCATCAAAATCTATCTTGTAGATGGTTCCCCTTGGGATCAATAAATAATCTCCATATTTAAAGTCGAGGTTTCCTAAATGAGTCCTTAACTTTCCTGTACCCTGGTGGATAAACAAAAGCTCATCTGAATCGGAATTCTTATAGAAATAGTCTTTGGTTGATTCCTGCGGAGAAGCAAGAACAATATCCACATCAGAATTAGTGAGTACCGTTTTTCGGCTCTTTAAATAGTCAGGTTCAGGTTTGATCTGAAACCCCCTAAAACGGTAAGACTTGATATTATGCTCAGCGGCTATCTTTGGCCTGGCATCATAGCTCCCCTTGATCTCCTTAACCTGAGTGGGCCGCTGCTCATGATACATGTTGGTCGACATGCCGTCAAAACCAATTGTTCCAAAAAGCTGCTCATAATATAGGCTTCCATCCGGTTTTTTAAAGACCGTGTGTCTTTTATGCGGTATTTTCCCCAGTTTATGATAAAATGGCATTTTTCTGAATTTTTTAAAATGAAAACGTTTGCGGTAGTCAAAAATTGAATGAACCACCTGAATTTTATGATCAACTACAAATATCTGAAAATTTTACGGTAATTTCAGTTAAAGGAGGACTAAAACCAGAACCCCAGGCTAAAGTACCACTGGTTCTGCTTCAATTCAGGAGATATTGTATACTTCACCTCCAGGGGTCCTATGAAAGTTTCAAGGGAATATCCCAGTGCATAACCCGAATAATCGGGAATGGTGAACCAGTCGCCATTTACAAACAACCCGTTTTCAATATTAGCGTAATTAGCACTCAGGATCACGTGGTTCTTATCCATGAATTCATAATCAAATTCTACAAGACCTTTGCTGAAACTATCTCCAGAAAGACCTATATAATCGTAACCGTAGAAGGGAATAAAGGTGTTGATGAAATCATTCCCATATCCTCCCAGGAAAAAGTCAAAAATGTTGTTTCGGCTGCTCCCTATCCTGAAGCCGGCTTCAGAAGATATTCTGGTCGTAAAGTTATTGGCAGGGGTAAACACGTAACCTATTGTCCCTTTGGCTAGTGAAAAAGGAGAAAATATCCCCTGGTAGTCTGTGGAATAAATATACCAGTGAAAATCTCCATCAAAGTAAAAGCCTCGCGTAGGGAAATATTTATTGTCATAACTATCCAGCTTAAGTGTACCAAAACCACTGTAATAACTGCTCTTATCAAAAACACCGCCGGTACCATCCTCATTAGGTGCGGCTCCAATGGTCTTTGACGCGATATCCAGGTATTTATGCTCCAGTCCCATGCCCAGGGAAAAGACTTGTTTGAACAGGGTTTCCACATAAACCTGATTGGTATAATCCTGGTAATCCACTTCCAGCAGGTTGATACCGCTCCCCTCTAAACCTGCGTTTTCCCGGGCAAAATCGAAAGAAACATCCTCGCTGAAACTGTTATACCGGCTTCTTATTCCTATGCTCCAGTAAAATCCTTTATCCAGGTAATAATTAAAGTTATACCGGAAATTATCCCCCAGGACGACGTCTAATGAAGCCACATCATTGGTCTCAAAAAGGCTTTTTCGGGTAAGGTTCAATAAGGCTCCGCTTTTATAGACATTGTCATAATGCACTCCCAGGCGCAACAACATTTTGTTCGGATTTTCTTCCAGCTGCAATATCAACACATACCCGTTATATACAGGTGCCAGCTGGTAATTGATCCGGTTGAAATTGCGGGTCGCAGAGAGGTTATTTATTCCTAATTTCAGGTCCTTATAGGAGATCGAAGTAGGATATTTCAGTTTTAGTTTTCCCAGCACATATTCCCGCGGATAAGAAGTATTTCCCTCAATTCGCAAGTCGGCGATAAAAAGGGAATCCACCGGCGGAATCTTATTCCGAATAATTCGGCTGCTATCCTGCCTTGCGGCAATAGCCTTTAATTCTTCCATTTTTCGCAGGGCGGCCTCTTCCCCAACTTCAATAATATCCCCTCCGCGGTCAAATGACATTACCGTAAAAGGTTTTATATCGGGAGCTATATAAACATCGGTTTTGGTGATCTTCTCCCGCATATCCTCAATTGTTCTAAAGTTACTTATCTGGGTAAGTATCTCAAAAACCGAATTAAGATCTTTTCTTACAGCCAGGGTATCCTGTACATCAATACCAATAATGACCTCGGCGCCCCGCTTTCTTAGCTCTTCCACCGGAAAATTGTTCACCACACCTCCATCTGTAAGTAATCTGTTCCCAACAAGCACGGGGCTGAACAAAGTGGGTATCGCGGCACTTGCCGAAATCGCCTGCGGAAGGTATCCATTGTCGAGGATCACTTCTTCCCCGGTCTCCACATCGGTCGCGACAGCAAGAAAGGGGATTGGCAGTTCACTAAAATCATTTTTATCCTGCAAATGTAAGGTGAGTTTAGACATTAGGTTGTACACGTTCTGTCCTTTTGATAAAGCTGAAGGAAAGGAAACCCGGAAATTGTCGAACGGAAGGGTGATGGCATACTTTTCTGCATCCCTTTTTTCGTAAAAGGTTTTCGCGGCACGGGGTAATTCATCCTGAATTAGGATGTTAAAATTAGTTTCGTGAAAAATACTGTCCAGTTGATCTGCCGTGTAACCCGAAGCGTATAGGGCACCTATTATAGCGCCCATGCTGGTACCGCCAATATAATCTATACGAACGCCGGCTTCTTCAATGATCTTCAGCGCCCCTATATGCGCCAGGCCTTTTGCCCCACCCCCGCTAAGCACCAGGCCTACTTTAGGATCATCCTCCTGGCCCACGGCACTCAGGCAAAAAAAGATGGTAATTATAAAAAGGAGTTTTTTCATGTTTCGGGATGGTAGTGCTGATAAATTATTTTTGCCTTCGCTTTTCCTATGACTCCGGCGATGCTTTCTTCGGAAGCTTCTTTTACCCTCTTTAAAGAACGGAAATTTTTAAGCAGTTCTACCACGGTTTTCTCCCCAATTCCCGAAATATTCTCCAGCTCGGTATTTAATGCCGTGCTGCTGCGTTTGTTCCTGTGAAAGGTGATCCCGAAGCGGTGGGCTTCATTTCTTAAATGCTGAATGATCTTTAAGGTTTCAGATTTCTTGTCAAGGTATAACGGAATGGAATCCCCGGGATAGAAGATCTCCTCCAGCCGTTTTGCGATCCCAATAATCGCAATTTTTCCCCTCAAACCAAGTACGTCAAGGGCTTTGACCGCTGAAGATAATTGTCCCTTCCCGCCATCAACGATGACTAACTGCGGCAGCGGCTCCCCTTCATCCAAAAGCCTGCGGTACCGCCTAAAGACCACCTCTTCCATAGAGGCAAAATCATTGGGCCCTTCCACGGTTTTAATATTGAATTTTCGGTAATCTTTTTTGCTGGGTTTTCCGTTTTTGAAGACCACGCAGGCCGCTACGGGATTCGATCCCTGTATGTTCGAATTATCGAAACATTCAATATGCCGCGGCTCCTCATTAAGCCGAAGATCCTGTTTCATTTGCGCCATGATACGGTTCACATGCCTGTCCGGGTCCACTATTTTCATCTGCTTGAACCGCTCCTGCCTGAAGTATTTGGCATTACGGGTGGAGAGTTCCACGATCTGCTTTTTATCGCCAAGTTTCGGTACGGTCACCTTAATCTCTTCCCCTACATCTACCTTAAAGGGCACATAGATCTCCCTGGTACGGCTGTCAAACCGTTGCCTTATTTCGGTTATTCCCAGCTCCAGCAATTCCTTGTCGCTTTCTCCCAGCTTCTTTTTCATCTCAATGGTATGCGACCTGATGATCGCTCCATGGGAAAGCTGGAGGAAATTTACATACCCGTAGCCTTCGTCGCTCACTATAGAAAACACATCCACATTATTGATCTTAGGATTTACCACCGTGGACTTCGCCTGATAATTCTCCAGCACCTCGATCTTTGTCTTGATCTTTTGCGCCTCTTCGAATTCCATATTTTCGGCGTGTTCTTTCATCTGCTGTCTAAACTGCTGCAAAGAATCCTTAAAATTTCCTTTTACGATCTGTCGTATGGCTTCGATCTTTTTGAGATATTCCGTTTCGGTCTCATAGGCTTCACACGGCCCAAGACAGTTTCCCAAATGATATTCCAGGCAAACCTTGTATTTTCCGTGCTTAATTTTCTCTTCGGAAAGATCGTAGTTGCAGGTGCGCAACTGGTAAAGACCTTTTATAAGTTCCAGAAGGGTATTCACCGTTTTGAAACTGGTATACGGACCGTAATATTCACTGCCGTCCTTTACGAGTTTCCGGGTTGGAAAAACCCGGGGAAAACGCTCATTTTTGATACAGATCCACGGATAGGTCTTATCATCCTTCAGCATCACATTAAAGCGGGGCTGGTGTTTCTTGATAAGATTGTTCTCCAGAAGTAAGGCGTCTGTTTCCGAAGAAACCACGATATGCCTTATCTCGTGGATCTTTTTTACCATGACCCTTATACGATGGCTGTCGTTATTCTTGGTGAAATAGGAGGTGACCCTTTTTTTAAGGTTTTTGGCTTTTCCTACATAAAGGATCCTCCCGTTCCTGTCAAAATACTGGTACACTCCCGGACTGTTGGGCAGGGTCTTTAATTGCAGTTCTACATTACTGTTGCTCATGGTTTCCAAAGGTAAAATTTTAAAAAATGACAGATAACATTCCTACTTCCTCAAATTGTTAAAATTTTTCCCAAAACTGTGCTCCGAAGCAATCTGAAAGAGTTTTTTGCTTCGGAATAAGATCACTTCAGAAGAAAATT
>CAZNFK010000051.1:14473-17351 GCA_964572365.1 uncultured Flavobacteriaceae bacterium
AATTTTTCAGAAAAACTATTTTCAGAAATTGTTAAGAAAGAGCAAATCATCTTTTAGTACCTTGCAGTTATGAAAAAAAAGACGATCGGCCGTTTTGACAAGGCAGATTTTCCCGATCTGCACCTCGATGACATTTCGGTGAAAATTGACACCGGCGCATACACCTCTTCCATTCACTGCGATAATATAGTTGAGGAAAAAGGTTGCCTTAAATGTACTTTTTTGGATGAGGAACACCCTCTATACAACGGAAAAGAATTTAAATTCACCGATTATGATATCGTATTTGTAAAGAGCAGTAACGGGATCGTCCAGAAGCGATATCAGATTCAGACCACCATCACCCTTTTCGGAAAAACCAATAAAATTTCTCTTTCTTTGACCACGCGTCAGGAAATGAGATTTCCCGTACTTTTGGGCCGTAAATTCATCACTAAAAAATTTATCGTAGACACCGAATTTTTCGATCTGTCTTACAATCAAAAACAAGAATGAACATAAAGATCTTATCCAGGAATAGCAATTTGTATTCCACCCAACGCCTGGTGGAGGCTGCAAAAAAGCGAAACCACAATGTCGAAGTGATCGACCCGCTTAAGTGTGACCTTATTATAGAAAAAAAGCATCCCAGCATCTATTATAAGGGCCGCCACCTGGAAGATGCAGATGCCGTGATTCCGCGTATCGGAGCTTCGGTTACTTTTTACGGTACGGCCGTGGTGCGCCAGTTTGAAATGATGGGTGTTTTTACCACTACCGAATCTCAGTCTCTGGTTAGAAGCCGAGATAAACTGCGAAGCCTGCAGGTGCTTTCCCGCGCCAGGCTGGGTCTTCCAAAAACGGTATTTACCAACTATTCTAAAGATGTAGGGGAAGTGATCGACCATGTAGGAGGAGCGCCATTGATCATCAAACTTCTGGAGGGAACTCAGGGACTCGGAGTAGTTCTGGCCGAGACCAAGAATGCGGCGGAATCTGTGATTGAAGCCTTCAACGGGTTGCAGGCCAGGGTGATCGTACAGGAATTCATTAAAGAAGCTGGCGGCGCCGACATAAGGGCACTGGTGGTAGACGGCCATGTAGTAGGAGCCATGAAAAGACAAGGAAAAGAAGGGGAATTCCGAAGTAATCTTCACAGGGGTGGATCGGCATCGGTCATACAGCTTTCCGATGAGGAAGAGATCGCAGCTATAAAAGCCGCTAAGGCAATGGGGCTTGGGGTTGCGGGGGTAGACATGTTGCAAAGTGCACGTGGTCCTCTTATCCTGGAGGTAAATTCCTCGCCGGGTCTTGAAGGCATTGAACATGCAACGGGAAAAGACATTGCCAAGACCATTATTCGTTATATTGAAAGAAACCTGTAAATATGGCCTTTATTGATGAGCACAATGTCCTGGATATTTTAGGTAAAAAAATCCATCCGGGAAAGAGCGCGACCATCAACTTTAATATGGCCAAGCTCTACACCACCACGGCGGTAGATGTTCCCATAATCATAGAACGCTCCAAAAAACACGGTCCGGTTATCCTTATAACCGCCGGAATCCACGGCGATGAGATCAACGGCGTGGAAGTAGTGAGACAGCTTATCGTGAAGGAGATCAACAAACCGGCCCGCGGTACCATTATTTGTATTCCCATTATCAATGTCTTCGGATTTTTGAACATGTCCAGGGAGTTTCCCGACGGTCGTGACCTTAATCGTGTTTTCCCGGGGGCCAAAAATGGTTCTTTAGCAAGTCGTTTCGCTTATCAATTCGTGCATAAAATACTTCCGGTCGCCGATTTTTGTCTTGATTTCCATACGGGAGGCGCAAGCCGTTTTAACGCCCCGCAAATAAGGATCAAAAAAGGCGAAGAAATGGCCATGCATTACGCCTCTATTTTTAATGCCCCTTTTACCATAGTTTCCAGGACCATTGTAAAATCTTACCGGGAAACCTGCGCCAAGCAGGGGAAGCCGGTTTTGCTCTTTGAAGGCGGAAAATCTAAGGACAGTAATAAAACTGTGGCCAAACACGGCGTAGAAGGAGTGATGAGGATCCTTGCCCATTTTGAGATGCTCAAACCCAAATTCGAAGTTCCCGAGGCCATTGGAGATACCATCATCGTTGAGAACAGTACCTGGATGCGGGCAAAATACAGCGGACTTTTACACGTAAAGATTCCCTGCGGAAAGCATGTGGAAAAAGGAGAATATATAGCTACCATTACAGATCCTTACGGCAAACTCCGGCACAAGGTGAAAGCCCCAAACGAAGGCTACATAATTAATGTCAACGAATCCCCCATCGTTTACCAGGGCGATGCCATCTTTCATATTTCAATTTCCAAAGACAGCAATGAACAAGAAAGAGATCAGACTTCAGTATAAAAAATTAAGAGAAAAGATCACTCCTGAAGAGATCGAAGAATGGAGTCTGGAAATTGCCAATAACCTGCTTAAAATGCCTATTTGGGAGCATTCTTATTACCATCTTTTCCTGAGCATTTCAGACAAAAGGGAAGTAGATACCCAGGCCATTCTTCATATTCTACAGGGAAAGGACAAAAACGTTGTACTATCAAAAAGTGATTTTACCAGCGGAACACTTCATAATTATTTACTGACTGATTCTACGGTGATCAGGAAGAATTCCTGGGGTATACCCGAACCCGTTGATGGCATCGAAATTCCCCCGTCGAAGATCGAGGTGGTCTTTATCCCACTGCTCGCGTTTGATGAAAAAGGTAACCGTATAGGCTATGGAAAAGGGTTTTATGACCGGTTTCTGTCTCAGTGTACGGGAGAGGTCGTGAAAGTGGGATTGTCATTTTTTGAAGCCGAAAAAGAACCCATTGAAGCCACTCCCCACGATATTCCTTTGGACTACTGCGT
>CAZNFK010000052.1:0-17323 GCA_964572365.1 uncultured Flavobacteriaceae bacterium
TTCTCTCCTTTATCTGACAAGGAATACAAAGAGATCAAATCTTTTCAGGATCAAGAACCCGAAGATGAGATCAGGGAAGATTATTACGTAAAGCTATAGCATTGGTTTTCTCCTCAAAAAAGTCGTAATTTAAATCCTTTTAGCAACGACTATGACCCAGCAAATTTCCCCTTTCACCAAGGAACAATTGATTCCCCAGGAAGAAACCCTGGAAGTCTATAAACACAAAGGCCAGTTGTTCATTGGTATCCCTAAGGAAATTGCTTACCAGGAAAAAAGGGTATGTCTCAGCCCCGATGCGGTTGCGGCCCTTACCGCACATGGTCACCGGGTGATCATCGAATCGGGTGCCGGGGATGGTGCCAAATTCAGCGATAAGGATTATTCCGAAGCAGGAGCGAAAATCACCGCCGATACCAAAAAGGTTTTTTCCTGCCCCATGATCCTCAAGGTGGAGCCGGCGACTTTGGCCGAGCTGGAAATGATCAATCCGCAAACCACCATCATTTCGGCCCTGCAACTAAAGACCCAGAAGAAATCCTATTTTCAGAAACTGGCCGCCAAACGCATTACCGCACTTGCCTTTGAATTCATCAAGGATGATGATGGTACCTATCCAGCAGTTCGCGCTTTAAGTGAAATAGCGGGAACCGCTTCTATTTTGATCGCTTCAGAGATCATGAGCAACAACCCGGCGGGAAACGGGCTCATGTTTGGAAACATTAGCGGAGTGCCGCCAATTGAGGTGGTGATCCTGGGTGCAGGTACCGTGGGAGAATTCGCTGCACGCTCTGCTCTTGGCCTGGGAGCCAACATCAAGATCTTTGATAACTCCCTTACCCGCCTTAGGGCGGTACAGGCTAACCTGAGTCGGCCTTTGCACACTTCTACCGTACAGCCAAAAAACCTTATCAAAGCACTTAAAAGGTGTGACGTGGCCATTGGCGCGGTGAGAGGACAAAATCGCTCTCCTGTCCTGGTGACCGAGACCATGGTGGAAAATATGAAAAAAGGAGCCGTCATTATTGACGTGAGTATCGACATGGGTGGCTGTTTTGAGAGCAGTGAAGTAACGACCCACGAAAAACCCACTTTTGTGAAGCACGGAGTGGTACATTATTGTGTGCCCAACATTCCGGCACGATACGCCCGTACCTCTTCCCTTAGCATTAGCAATATATTCACTCCTTACCTCCTGCATATCGCCGAACAGGGCGGACTCGAAAATACCTTGAGATTTGACAAAGGTTTACGAAATGGTTTGTACTTTTACCACGGAATTTTAACCAACAAATCTATTGCAGATTGGTTTGATCTCTCTTACAGGGACATCAACCTGCTAATTTTCTAAATCTAAATGAAATTCATTCACCGTCTTGGTTACTACCTGGGAGGTTTCTCCATTGGTCTTATCATACTTGCTTTTTTCTTAAGCGGAAAGAAAACATCCTGCGACTACTCTCCCGATGCCCGGGTGCTGAAGAATATCAGGATCAAGGAAAGGGTTTATTCTGAAGAAGCCCTGGAAAAAATGAAGATGTACCAGGTAGACACTTCCGAGATCTCTACGGTCCTTCAAAAAGGAGATGTTGACTTCAGCCGAAGCAATACCAAACTTGATTCCTGTAAAACCTATTTGGTCACCGGCCGAAGTCAGATCCACAACCTGGAACTCCTTTTTGAGAATTGTGACAGTATTGCCACACTACAAAAGTTAGAGATTACCAAGTAGTTCGTATTTCTTAAAGGATTTGGGACGCGTGATCTTTGGTTTTCACTTTTGAGATGACATCAAAGATATTCCCTTCCTCATCGATCACATACGTGGTACGGTGAATACCCTCATATTCCTTGCCCATGAATTTTTTAGGGCCCCACACTCCGAAGGCATTGATCACTTCCCTGTCCTCATCTGCCAATAATGGAAAAGGAAGCTCATATTTTTCTTTGAAATTCTGCTGTCTTTTTTGAGAATCGGCGCTTACCCCTAAGATCTCATAACCTTGAGCTTTGAACTTTTCCCAGTTATCTCTTAGGTTGCAGGCCTCTGCAGTACAACCCGGAGTGCTGGCTTTTGGATAAAAGAAAACCACCAGCTTTTTACCTTTATAATCTTTAAGGCTGTGAATGTTTCCATCCTGGTCCTTTGCTGAAAAATCGGGGGCTTTATCCCCTACCTTTAATGTCGTCATAATACTTACTTTTGTCTCAAAGTTAAACATAAATGACCAAGCAGGAAAAAGTACAATTCGTTATAGACACCTTACAGGAAATTTATCCTCACGTTCCCATCCCTCTAGATCACAAAGACCCATACACGCTACTCATCGCGGTATTGCTTTCGGCACAAAGTACAGATGTCAAAGTGAATCAGATTACTCCCCTACTCTTTGCCAAGGCAGATAATCCTTATGCAATGGTGAAACTTTCGGTGGAAGAGATCAGGGAGATCATTAAACCTGTGGGGCTTTCTCCCATGAAATCCAAAGGAATTCATGGATTGTCAAAGATCCTGATAGAAAAGCATGACGGAAAGGTTCCTGCCGATATCCATGCGCTGGAAGAACTACCTGCCGTTGGCCATAAGACTGCCAGCGTGGTCATGTCCCAGGCGTTTGGTGTGCCTTCTTTTCCCGTTGACACGCACATTCACCGGCTTATGTACAGGTGGAATCTTTCTAACGGTAAGAATGTGGTGCAGACAGAAAAAGATGCGAAAAGGCTTTTCCCGAAGGAGCTTTGGAATGAACTGCACCTGCAGATCATTTGGTACGGTCGTGAATATTCCCCGGCTCGGGGATGGAACCTGGAGAAGGACATTATCACCAAGACTATTGGACGAAAGACAGTCTTAAAAGAATATAGCAAGAAAAAGACCCGGCGTTAACCGGGTCCAGATTCTCTAGTTTATAATACTTTCAAACTGCATCTTCTTATACGTTTCCACTTTTAACGCTTTAGAATAGTTCAAAAGGAAATCAATGGTTTCCTTTTTTGGGGTCATTTTTATCTCCTTTTCGGGTGAAGTTGAGTAAAGTTTTGCCATTATCGCTTGTTTTGGTTACAATTTGATAACGGCAAAAAAAAACGTTTATTGTTTAATTAGTAAGAACCAAATTATGTTTATCGATCACCTTCCTAAGATTGATAAGTGCATACCTCATTCTTCCCAGGGCGGTGTTGATACTCACGCCGGTTCTTTCTGAAATTTCCTTGAAACTCATATCCTTGTAGATCCTCATCACCAGCACTTCCAGTTGGTCTTCGGGTAATTCTTTGATCAATTCCCTGACGTCATTTTCGATCTGGTCTTTGATGATCTGTTTTTCAGCATTAAGATCAGAATCGCTCAGGACAGAAAAAATGTTGAAGTCCCCGCTATTTTCGAATTTGGGCATCCTCTTGTTTTTTCTGAAATAATCGATCACCAGGTTGTGTGCAATTCTCATTACCCACGGAAGAAATTTACCTTCTTCATTGTATTTTCCCCTTTTCAGGGTCCTGATCACTTTAATAAAGGTATCCTGAAAAATATCTTCGGCAACATCTTTATCAAAGACCTTGGAGAAAATAAAACTGTAAATGCGGTGTTGGTGTCGGTTGATTAAAATGGAAAGGGAGTGCTCATTTCCATCAATGTAGCTTTTCACCAGAAAAGCATCATTTGCCTCAATGTGTTCCATAAGAGTTACTTTTAAGTCAGGCTGTTGGGGTGGGCCTGGAGGTTAGTTAATGGTTAAAAGTAACTTTATGGTATAGGCAGATCTGTTTGAATGTGTTATACACAAATATAAAAGGAAAATTTTTACATTCACAAATAAAAGGTTAATTTTTTTAACAAGCTAATTTACAACGTGTTACTTAGCCGTAAAAGCCCATTAATAAAAGAAGTACTTTAAGTATCTTTGCACTCTTACATATGATTGAGACCATGATAGTAGACATTTCTGATGTAGATCCAAAACAAAATATAATCATAAAGGGAGCAAAGCTCCACAACCTTAAAAATATCAATGCGGTCATTCCCCGGAACAAACTGGTGGTACTTACCGGGTTGTCGGGTTCTGGTAAATCCTCTCTTGCCTTTGACACACTTTATGCTGAAGGTCAGCGCCGTTACGTGGAAAGTTTGTCCTCCTATGCGCGGCAATTCCTGGGAAGATTGAATAAACCTCAGGTAGATTCCATAAAAGGTATTGCGCCGGCCATTGCCATTGAGCAAAAGGTGAATTCCACCAATCCCCGTTCTACCGTGGGAACTTCTACGGAAATCTATGATTACCTGAAGCTGCTTTTCGCCCGAATTGGAAGGACCTACTCCCCTGTTTCGGGAAATGAGGTTAAGAAAGATACGGTGACCGATGTTGTGGATTATGTTAGATCCTTTCCTGAAGGTTCAAAAATGCTGTTACTGGCGCCCGTTCATGTAGAGGAAAGCCGTACGGCAGAAGAAAAGATCAAGGTCCTTCTTCAGCAGGGTTACAGCCGAATCAAAGTTGGTGAAGAGGTTCTGAGGATAGATGAAGCTGATCTCTCCGGTATCGGCAAGAATGATTTTTCCCTGGTGGTAGATCGAATCGTCACTAAAACTGATGATGAAGACTTTTTGAACCGCCTGGCCGATGCTGTACAGACAGCTTTCTTTGAGGGCAAGGGAGAACTGTTCGTGGAAACTCTTTCAGACGGAAAGCTAAGACAATTCAGCAATAAGTTCGAGCTGGACGGGATGACTTTCCTGGAGCCGAACGTGCACCTCTTCAGTTTTAATAACCCATACGGGGCTTGTCCTAAATGTGAAGGTTATGGGGATGTTATAGGAATTGACGAGGACCTGGTGATCCCAAACACCGGTTTATCGGTATATGAAAATGCCATTTTTCCCTGGAGGGGTGAGAGCATGAGCTGGTACCGCGACCAACTGGTCAACAACAGTCACAAGTTCAATTTTCCAATCCATAAACCTTATTACGACCTTACCCAGGAACAAAAAGACCTTATCTGGAACGGGAACCAGTATTTTGAAGGACTCAATGATTTTTTTGCATTTCTGGAATCCAAAGCTTACAAGATCCAGAACAGGGTGATGCTTTCCCGATATCGCGGAAAGACGCGCTGCCAGGTGTGTAAGGGGAAAAGATTGCGTCCCGAAGCCAATTATGTAAAAATAGCCGGCACTACTATCACCCAACTGGTGGAAATGCCCATCGATAAAGTTTCCAACTTTTTCGACCAGCTTGAGTTAAATCAGTATGACGCAGCCATCGCGAAAAGGTTGTTGACCGAAATTCGGAACCGCCTACACTTCCTTTCCCGGGTAGGATTGGATTATCTTACCCTAAACCGGAAATCGAATACCCTATCTGGCGGAGAATCCCAACGTATCAACCTTGCCACCTCTTTGGGTAGTAGCCTGGTAGGATCCATGTATATTCTTGATGAACCTTCTATAGGGTTGCATCCAAGGGATACCCAGAAATTGATCGGAGTTTTGAAATCGCTGCGTGATCTGGGAAACACGGTGATCGTTGTGGAACACGATGAAGACATTATGAAAGCGGCCGATGAGATCATTGATATAGGTCCCGAAGCCGGAACCAACGGCGGGGAAGTCGTCGCAACGGGAACATTTTCTGATATCCTGGTTTCTGATTCCCTTACTGCGAAATACCTGAATAATTCCCTAAAGATCGAAATTCCCAAAGAACGAAGAACTTCAAAGTACTATGTTGATGTAATTGGTGCCAGGGAAAATAACCTCAAGAATATTGACGTACGATTTCCTCTGGGAGTTTTTACTGCAGTTACAGGAGTATCAGGAAGTGGAAAGAGTACCCTGGTAAAAAAGATCCTTTATCCGGCCATGCTTAAGGAAGTGGGTGGATATGGAGAAAAAGCAGGACAGTTCACCAGGATCGAAGGAAATTTCAGCAACATCACTTCCGTAGAATTTGTTGATCAAAATCCAATTGGAAGATCCTCGAGGTCCAATCCTGTGACTTACATAAAAGCTTATGATGATATCAGGAACCTTTTCTCAAATCAAAAGCTAAGCAACATCCGAGGTTATAAGCCCAAGCATTTCTCTTTCAATGTGGATGGCGGGCGCTGTGAAACCTGTAAAGGTGAAGGCGAAGTGACCATAGAAATGCAGTTCATGGCCGATGTTCACCTGGTGTGCGAAACCTGCAACGGGAAGAGGTTCAAAAAAGAGATCCTGGAAGTAAATTTTGCAGACAAGAACATTGATGACATCCTGAACATGACCATTGATGATGCGGTATCATTCTTTAAGGACAATGGAGAAGATAAGATCACTTCAAGATTAAAACCCTTGCAGGATGTGGGGCTGGGGTACGTGCAGTTAGGGCAAAGCTCCTCTACCCTTTCTGGCGGGGAAGCTCAAAGGATCAAACTGGCTTCTTTCCTGGTCAAGGGAACCACAAAAGAAAAAGCCCTTTTCATCTTTGATGAACCTACTACAGGACTTCATTTTCACGATATTCAAAAGCTGTTGAAATCATTTAACGCCCTTCTCAAAAAAGGCCATTCTGTGATCGTGATCGAACACAATATGGACCTGGTGAAATGCGCAGATCACGTTATCGATCTGGGTCTCGAAGGAGGAGAGTCTGGTGGAAGGCTCATCACGACGGGGACTCCAGAAGAAGTGGCCGCGAATGAAGAATCTTATACTGCACCCTTTTTAAAGGAGAAATTATAAGCTAAAAGTTCCCGTGAAAGTAAATCCCGGGTTTTAATTTTTGGCACAACCTTTGAATTATTTTAAACAAGTTGCAAGATTAAGTTTTAAAAAATTTGAGTTGTAATTAATAATTTTTTGGTTGGTTAGTTTGGAAACCCCGTTGTGCATTTCGCCCTCGGGGTTTTCTAATTAACATTTTTTTGGCACAGCTTTTGAATCTGCTTCTTCAACTACCAATCACTTGTTTAACCTAAATTCCCCCTTATTATGAAAAAAATCTATGTGTTTTTCGCCCTCTTGGTGATTGGTTTCTCTGCACAGGCTGCGCCTTCAGATAATTATCGAAATTCTTACGGAGAGGCCTTTATTTTTGTTGAAGGTGGAGTTGAATTTGCTGTCTACCCCGATGGTCAGTTCGATTTCTATTTCAACCACCGCAACAGCGGATACAGTGTAAATGTAGCCACTCCACATATGAATATTAGCTATAACTCAGGTTATAATTATGATCCATTTGTGCAATACGATGATTTTGGAGCGGTGATCCAGATCGAAAATGTGCCGGTCTATTATGATTACTACGGAAGGATAGTTCGCGCAGGCCACGTTTCAATTTCCTACAATCATTTTGGAAGGTTGGCAAGGGTTGGCCATTTGTTCCTGCATTACGACCACCACAACCATTTTACGCATTACACTGGATACATCAACAGGTATAATCCGCATTACGTATACCGTCCATGGCACCGTTATTACAGCAGGCCACATGATCATTTCGCGATAGTGTACCATCAGCCATACCGGGCACATTATCATCCCGAAAGAATGAAATACGGTCACTATAAGAATTATTATAAAAAACATCATAAAAAGGATTTCCGAAGAAGCTATTACAAACCGGGGGACCGGGTAACCTCATACCACCGCGGAAGAAGAACTGCAACACAACGTGACCTTCGGGAAACGACCAGATATTCTGAACCTGCAGTGAGCAGAACCAGAAGTAATGTGAACTCTGTCCGTGAAAGGAGAGTTTACCAGGCAAACACTGAAAGACGCTCCATTTCCCCACGAGTTAAGGCGCAGGCACAGCGAAGGGAGAGTACTCAGAGCCGCAGCCGAGATTACAGGAAGGAAGCTGCAACGGTTAATCGTGGCGAGGTTAAAAGACCTTCAAGAGAAGTAAATAGAGCAGACAGACGCGACTCAAGAAGAAGTTCTACCGTAACTTCTAAGAGAGAATCGCACAAAGAAAATAGCCGGGCCGCAAGAGGACAACGTGCACAACGTGTAAACACAGAAGCACAGGCCTCTAAAACCGAAGCCCCATCTTCTAAAAGAAGCTCAAGAAGCTCCCGTGGAAGAGGATAATTTTATCATAGTTGATTTTTTGGTTGGTTAGTTTGAAATTCCCGGCAGTCATACCTGACTTTCGGGATTTTCTTTTTGGGTCCTATCCTATCCTCAGGTACTTTCTGATAAGCCTGTTAATGTCCGGGGAAAGCTGCAGCAAATAGATGAGCCCAACATACCCAAGACCAATTAGAATCGATTTCAGCAGGATGTTCACCACAGGATTGATACTGAAATCCCAGAAATAGAACGCCAGGCTAAAAACCAGGATAAGAACCAGGCTGTATAAGGTTTCCCGGGTAAACGGCTGGATTCCGAATTTTTGATAGACGACAAAGAGCTTGGAGGTATTATATACTGCGAAGGCAAGAAAAGTCGCCAAAGCTGCTCCAAAAATTCCGTACAACGGAATCAGGAACAGGTTGAGAATAAATGCCAGTACCGCCAGAAATACGCCAATTGCCAGTACCAGCCGGTAATAATCTGAATTAAACAAAATGCTGTTATTGTTTCCGATCAAGTTGTCATAAAGTTTCACACAGCTCAGGATCACCACAATAGAAAAACTGATCTGGTATGCTTCAGGGATCAGTTCGTACAATTGACTGATGTTGGTTACGATGAGCAGAAAAATCAATCCGCTGATGATCAACAGGTTCAGGGAACTTTTTTCATAGAGATCCAACAGCCCTTTTTTGTCTCTCTTGTTCAGCAAGGTAGCGGTCATAGGATAAGTGATCTGGTGCATGGCCCGGGAAGGCACGGCGATCACAGAAGATATATAAACGGCAATTCCGTAGACCGCAACCATTTCAATAGGCAGAAACCGCTCGATCATCACCTTGTCCAGATCCAGCAAGACCATGGCCACAGAACCAGCGATAAGAATTAACCCGGAATATTTCAGAATAAACTCCCTGTTATGGGGAAATCCGAAGGTGATTTTCGGAAAATAAAGTTTGAAAGCATACAATTTCATCGCAATGGTCCGCAGAATGAAGACCCCGCTAAGCGAGTAAACAAAGCCCTCAACCGTAAGGAGATCGAAATATACCGCTACCAGTAACAGGGAAACACAGGCCCGGTGGAAGACTTCCTTCATAAAATTTCCGAAGACACTTTGATAATGGATCTTTGACCAGGAAAAGAATATTTCAAAATAGGCCGTGGCAACCGCGATCACAAAGATCATCCAGATATAAGGCTGTACCAGTTGATTTCCTTCAGAAAAATAGTCCAGCAGCAATCCGTAGGAAAAATATCCCAACAGCCCCAGGATCAACGCGATCCCCATTGGCAGGAACAGGATAACGCTCAGCAATTTATCCTGCTCTTCCTTCGTGTCGTAAGAAGAGTAGAATTTCACCAGAGTATTATGTACCCCAAAAGCCATTAAGGGCCAGATAAGGTTAGCTGCGGAAAGCAGGAAACCTACCAACCCGTAATATTCGGGAGTTAAGAAATTTGTGTACAGGAACAGGGTATTTATGGCGCCTATTCCGAAGCCGAGATAGGTAGCGACCAGGTTCTTCGCCGATTGATTGATAATGATCCCCATTACCCCTGTTGTTTTATGAGTTGGGCCAACTTTCCCGTAAGGGCTTTTCGGCTGAACTGCTGAAGACCGATGGGGTGCGACTGCAACTCTCCCTTTTTGAAGCTGTTGTACAGTTCCAGGATATAAGCTTTAATTTCCTCTTTTTCAGAATACCGGAAATATGCTCCCGTATTAGTCTCCTTAATTATCTTCTGAATATCGGCTTTTTGGGGACCTACTGCCACAATGGGTCGGTTGCTCACCATATATTCAAAAATTTTCCCCGGAATGATCCCGCGGGTATCTTCGCTGTCAATCTCTATCAAAAGCAGTACCTGGGAACTTCGTTGCAGTTGCAAGGCCTCGGAATGGGAAACGTAACCCTTTATTTCTAGAAATTCCTCCAAGCCTGCGGTTTTGATGCTCTCCAGCACCGGCTCCCCTACCGCTCCTACCAGTTTCAACCTGAAATCCTCCCCAAAATCTGTATTTTCCTTGGTCAATTCCCGAAGGGCTTTCCAAAGATTCTCCGGATCTCTACCCGACAAAAGGGAACCAATATGCGCCACACTGAATTTATCATCGGGGGCTAAGAGTCCCACTTTTTCGTAATCATAGCCATTGGTGATCACCTCGATCGGCGTAGCAGTGATCTTCTGAAATTCTTCCCTGGTGGTAAAACTGGTGGTGATCAATTGATCGGCTCCATTCAAAACACCTTTTTCCAGGTGTTTATGTCTTTTTTGTGCAGCGGGCAGCAGCTTCAGTTTTTTATGATACCCGATCGTTGTCCAGGGATCCCGAAAATCGGCGATCCAATGAAGCTTAAGCTTTTTCTTCAGTTTTAAGCCAATAAGGTGCATGCTGTGAGGCGGCCCTGTGGTAATGACGGTATCAATCTCATTCTTCTGAAGGTATTCAGCAAGGAACTTTACCGAAGGTGTGATCCAGAATTTTCGGGCATCTGGAATAAAGAAATTTCCGCGTATGAACAACATCAATTTCTGAAGCAATCCCTGCTGTTCCTCTTCGGGTATGATCCCCGAACTTATCTTTTCTGTGTCTTTACCCGAAACCATCCCCGCCAAAGAATAGGGCTCAAAAATGGGTTTTTTGAGGATCGTTATATTTTCGGGAATTTCTCTTTCAAGAGATGTGTCTTTTAATGGATAATGGGCATTTTCAGGTACATATAGTATCGGCTCCACACCATATTCGGGCAGGTACTTGGCAAACTTCAGCCAGCGCTGTACCCCGGGACCACCGGCTGGCGGCCAATAATATGATATTATAAGTACTTTTTTCACGCCGCTGCTTTACCACCACTTAAATGGTATTCTTTTTTCGTTTTATTCCGTAGAAGATCCCGCCCAGCAACAGCAATACAAGAATCGCTGTACTTGCAAGGGCAATCTGGCTTCCGGTCTTTACTACCTCAGGTTCAAACTTAAAAGTGATCTCGTGCTCCCCTGCCGGTACCACCATGGCTCGCAACACGTAATTTGCCCTGAAGTGTGGCACTGCCTCCCCATCAATATAGGCCTGCCAACCGTGCGGGTAGTAGATCTCTGAAAATATTGTCAGTTGTTCCTGTTCTGCGGAATAACGGTATTTCAATTCATTGGGTTTATAGGAAATCAATTCGATATTGGCTAAAGAATCCTGCGGAAATTGCTTTTTTGAGAGGTATTCACCGAATTCTTTATTGACCACCGCAGCTTTTTTGGTATTGAGTCCCTTTAACCCAAGGATCTCCTCGTTCGCATCCTCCACCAGCTTTACATTTTCCACAAACCAGGCGTTGCCGTTGGTTTCGGGGTTTTGCTGGGCCATCACACCTTCTTCTGTAGGCACAATAAAATATTTCGTGTTGAGCATGTTTAGGACTTGCAGATTGTTCTGGGATAAATAAAAGTCATAAAGCTCTTGCATCCTTCCGGGTTTGGCAGCATGGTACCCGCCGATTGAATTGTGGAAATAAGAAGTTCTGGCCGTGTTGAATGGACTCCCCGAAAGATCAAATACCCGGTAATGGCCGTCATCTTTCATAATCTCCCGGTCAGCCTGGTTTGGCTGAAATGGGGTATTCACAACGGTGGACCTTACCAAATCATCACTGTCTACGTAACGTTTATCGATTACCACTAGGTCAAAAAGGATCAATACTCCCAATGCGGCGATGACCACGTTTCTTTTGAATTTTTCCTGAAGATAGAGCCACAGCGTTCCCGCCACCACTAGCACTAGTACCAGCGAACGTATAGTATCGGAAGTGAAAACCGCTTTTCTGTCCTCTTTTAAAGCCCTTAGGAAATCCATTCCCAGTTGCTGTATGATCGCACTGTCTGTATCGCTTGAGAAGCTGAACAGCACAGATTTGAACAGTAGGAAGATCAATGCCAGTCCTCCTACTATGATGCTCGCCCATTTCAGGGCGTAGAATTTCCTCTCTTTACTTTCTTCGGAATGAAGGAACCGAGATAAACCAGCAATAGCCAGGATAGGCACACACAGTTCCAGGATCACCTGAATGGAAGAGACCGCCCTGAATTTATTGTACAACGGAACGTAATCAATGAAAAATTCGGTAAGAAAATTGAAGTTTTTTCCCCAGGACAAAAGCAAGGCCAACACCGAACCTCCAACGATCCACCATTTGAGTCTTCCACGAATAAGAAAAAGTGCGAGAACAAAAAGAAAAATAACGGTAGCTCCAATATAAGCTGGCGCCCCAACAAAGGGTTGGTCTCCCCAATAAGTGGGTGCCGATTCTGCAAATTGTCTTGCCTGCACAGGAGAGGCCCCCATTTTCATCAGTTCCTGATAAATATTGGATTCCACTCCTACATCTTCAGCACTCGAACCTCCCATGAATCGCGGAATGAAGAGGTTAAAAGTCTCCAAAATTCCGTAGCTGTATTCGGTGATGTAATTATAATCAAGACCTGCGGATTTTTCTGCAGGCCCCTGGGGAGTGATCGTCAAGCCGGTATCTCCCCTCGTACTAAAATCTGCGTATTGTTTGGTCGCCAGCAGGTTGGTCGCATTGGTTCCTATGGCCAGGATCACGGCTACAACCATCACTGCAATGGCTTTGAAAAAATGTGACAGTTCCTTCTTTTTAAAAGCTTCATAGAGGTACACCAATCCCAAAACCACAACCAGCAGTAACAAATAAAAGGTCATCTGGAAGTGATTGGCACTAATTTCCAGCGCCATTCCCAAGGCCAAAAGAATAAATCCTAAGATATATTTTCGATCAAAACAAAGTAAAATTCCGCCGAGCACCCAGGGCATATAAGCGATGGCATGAGCCTTGGCGTTGTGGCCTACCCCAAGAATAATAATGAGATAAGTTGAGAACCCAAAAGCGAGGGCTCCCAAAAATGCCAGTTTATAATCTATTTTCAGTACCAGCAAAAGGATGTATAACCCAATAAAATACAGGAACAGGTAATCTGCCGGCCGCGGCAGGAAACGCAATGTGCGGTCCAGTTCCTTGATATAATTATGAGGATAATTGGCTCCCAGCTGGTAAGTAGGCATCCCTCCAAAAGCGGCATCGGTCCAGTAAGGTTCTTCCCCTGTCTCTGCCCTAAAATCATTCTGCTGCCGCGCCATTCCTATGTACTGCGCGATATCGCTCTGAAAGATCTCCTTTCCCTGAAGAACGGGATAAAAATAAGCCAGTGAAATTACAATGAAACCAAGAAAAACAAAGAGGTGAGGAAGGGATTTCTTCAGAAAACCGGTCATAAAAAGTGTATTTTGGAGTGGAAATTAGTCAATTTCTTCATAATCGATGTATTCTCCTACATCTTTCTTCGACTTTCGGGTATTCTTCGGTTTCTTATCAATGCTCACATCCCCCTCTTTTTTCTTTTCTGTGGAAGGATCAAAACCCTGAAATTGCTGCCCAAATTTCTTCCCTACCCTTCTTAAGATATACTTTAAAAGAAGAGGTCCAAACCACCGGATAAGTATTTTAAATCCGAAGTAGATCAACAGGACGATCAACACCACCCTGATCACTTCAGAAAACGAAGCTTCGTACATTTTTCAACTTTTTGTAAAATTACTATTCTGCCTAAAGAAATCAACCTAAAAAAGATAAAATCTCTATATTTGATTTTAACCAATCCAACCTTTATGAAAATCCTGAAGACCTTTTTTCTTTTATTGTTTATTGGAAATTTTACCGGTCATGCTCAGTATACAGAAACCATAAATTCCAACAGGCCCGGGAGTTCACAGGGAGCTTTCGCCGTTGGCCCCGGAGTGTTGCAATTTGAGGCCGGCGGAAAATATGGGGGACAGGAACACATTCTGCTGGACACACAATCTGACCTGTGGGGAATAGATTATATGGTTCGATATGGCTTTATGTTTGAAGAACTGGAGGTTAATCTTACAGGTTCTTTTCTAAATACCGCGATCAATTATGAACGGGGAGGTTCAACAGAGACCAGGGAGATCAGGAATTTTGAAAGCAACAGCATAGGTTTGAAATACCTGGTTTACGATCCTTATAAATATGCCAAGGAGAAAAAACCCAATCTGTATAGTTGGAATGCCCCTCCTAAATTCTACTGGTCAGATCTTATTCCGGCTGTTTCGGTTTACGCCGGTGCCAACTTTGCCTTCGGTGATAACCCTTACCTCTATGAAGGCGAAGGTAAATTTTCACCAAAACTTGCGGTTATAACTCAAAATAACTGGGGCGCATGGGTTCTTGTGTTGAATCTGATCGCTGATAAGCTGGGGCAGGAATATCCTACTTACGCCGGAATCGCCACCCTCACCCACTCCTTTAACCAGAGATTCGCGGTATTTACTGAGTTCCAGGAAATCATAAGCGACATTTACAGCGATGAAATAGTTAGGGCAGGAATGGCATACCTTTTTCACCAGGACCTGCAGGCAGATGTTTCAGGATTGTATAATTTCAAGCACACTCCTTCCCGCTGGGAGGTGGCCGTGGGCCTCTCCTATCGTTTCGACTGGCACAAACAGGATCAATTCCTGGAAAGAGCCGAAGATCTGGCAAAATAACATCACATTTTATTCGTAAATTAGAATACCTCCTGTTTCCGGAAACAGGAGGTAGAACCCTATAAATCACTATAGCATGCTGGAATTCACCGGTACTTATACAGATCAATACCAGCTCACCATGGGGCAGGTATATTTTTTACATGGCCATACCCATCACCGCGCCGTTTTCGATTACTTCTTTAGAAAATTACCTTTTGAGGGAGGTTACGCGGTCTTTGCCGGTTTGGAAAATTTACTGGAGATCCTAAAAGACCTCAGGTTTGATGAAAAAGATATTTCCTTTCTGAAAGAGTTGGGTTTAAATGAAGATTATATCAATTACCTGAAAGATTTTCGGTTTAAGGGAACGGTTTACGCCATGCAGGAAGGAGAGGTCGTATTTCCGGGAGAACCCGTAGTGCGTATCGAAGCTAACATTATCGAAGCCCAGATCATTGAAACCCTGCTCCTGAACATTCTTAATTTTCAAACTCTCATAGCGACCAAAGCTAGCAGAATGTGCACACAGGCCAAAGGGAAGATGCTTATCGACTTTGGCTTAAGACGCGCCCAGGCTGCCGGAGGCTACCATGCCAGCCGGGCTGCAATCATTGGTGGTTTTGAAGCCACCAGTAATACCCGGGCAGGCAGGGATTTTGGCATTCCTGTATCAGGTACCATGGCCCATTCCTATATTCAAAGTTATGAAGATGAATTAACAGCATTCCGGGATTTTGCCGAAGCCCATCCTCACAACACCGTGTTGTTAGTGGATACCTATAACACCTTAAAAAGCGGACTTCCTAATGCCATTAAAGTAGGCAAGGAAATGGAAGAAAAAGGGCAGAGACTAAAAGGCATCCGTTTGGACAGCGGAGATCTTGCTTACCTGGCCAGAAGATCCAGGGAGATGCTCGATGAAGCGGGGCTGGATTATGTGAAAATAGCCGCCTCCAATCAGCTGGACGAACATCTTATAAAAAGCTTATTGGATCAGGAAGCACCTATTGATATCTTTGGGGTAGGAACGAGCCTGGTAACGGGACAACCCGACGCTGCTCTCGATGGCGTATATAAACTGGCTTTTTTCAGGGATGAACCCCGCATAAAGCTTTCAGAAACCATTTCAAAGATCACCCTGCCCCACAAAAAGCAGGTTTTTCGGGTTCTCGAAAAAAACGGACATTTTGCAGGCTCAGATGTGGTTTCACTGGTAAATGAAGAGAATCCTGAAATGATGTTCCACCCTTCAGATCCATTAAAACATCTTTCTATTGCAGGCCATCAAAAAGAACCGCTGCTTAAAAAGGTCATGGAAAATGGAAACATCCTTGAAGCTCCCCGGTCACTAAAAGAAATAGCCAGCTTCAGTAAAGAAAGACTTGAGAAATTGCCCAAGGAATTCAAACGTTTCTTCAACCCGCATATTTATAAGGTGGGGCTAAGCCAGGATCTCAAACGTGAACGGGATCGATTAATCGAGGAACATAAAGTAAAATAGAGCGATATGAAAACCCTTATAATAGTTGATGCCCAGAATGATTTTATGCCGGGAGGTGCCCTGGAGGTACGCGACGGCGATAGTATTGTGCCGGTGATCAATAAGATCATTCCGGAGTTTGAACTCGTGGTGGCCACGCAGGACTGGCACCCTGCCGAGCATAAGAGTTTTGCGATCAATCATCCAAACCGTAAGGAATTTGAGGTCATAGATCTTAACGGGATAGAACAGAAATTATGGCCACCGCATTGTATTCAGGGAACCCCGGGAGCCGAGTTCCATCCACAGTTGCAACTCAATGCTGTTGAAGCCATTTTTAGAAGTGCCATGGAGATCGAGGTTGACAGTTACAGCGGATTTTATGACAATGCCCACCTTAAAAGCACTGGACTTGCAGGTTTCCTGCGGGAAAAAGGGGCAGACGACCTGTATTTCTGTGGCTTGGCAGCCGATATTTGTGTGTATTATACCATAAAAGATGCTCTTGCTGAAGGATTTAAAGCTACCCTCATCGAAGATGCTACCGTACCTCTTATCCCGGAAGATTATGAGAAGGCACGTAAAGACATCCTGGCCAGGGGAGGAAAAATCATAACTTCAGAAGAGCTTTAGGAATTATATACATTTTAGACCATTCACCTGCGGTGCCACCTGCGGGTGAACCACCATACCCCTGCCTGAAGAGAACCGGTAAGTATGGAAGAGACCACCAGGTTCTGCAAAAACAAGAGTACTCCAAAGGTGTATCCATCTTTAAAAGGAGAAGGAAGATCATGGACATTCACCAGAGTTTGGTTCAAATATCCGAAGACCGCAAAAGCTACCAGTAAGAAACCGTAGGTGAAATAGAAGAAGGAATTTCGTTTGCCGGTCCATTTGTAGTAGATGGCTACGGTCACCAGCAAGATCCAGCTTAACCAAATACTCACCTGGTAATTCAATATCCCTGCCCGGGTCGTCTGCAACTCCCCAATATCAAGAGAATTCGCTGCCCGAAACAGCATATAAGCAGGATACACCAGGACCACAAGCACTAAAGTTCGTAAAATGCCTTTTTTACCCATCATTCTTAAAGGTACTAAAAAGGTAAAATTTGATCATTAAACAGCTAAAACAAAAAAACTCCTGCTTGGCGGGAAACAGGAGTTTTATACTCTTTTCGTTTTCTTGTTTTACTTGGCGATATTCACAGCCC
>CAZNFK010000053.1:0-14013 GCA_964572365.1 uncultured Flavobacteriaceae bacterium
ATCCTACTGCGATGTCGTTCTGTTCCATATTTTACTTTTTAGTGCATACAACCTGATCCCCAAATTGTAGATCCACTTTTTTATAGGCGTCCAGCTTTTTATCTTTCATTGCTTTGAGATAAAAAGCCTTAAAATTTCGAAATTTTGTATCTATATCTTTCACGGCTCCCAAGAACACTACAAAATCGAGTTGTCTTAGGCGAAGTGTGTATTTTCCGTTCTTGAGGCGGTGTAGCTCGGTTACATGTTTGGTCAAAAATTCATCATTCCTGATGTAAGTGACCAGCGGATGTATTTCCTGCAATTGATCTTCTGAAACTCCCGTTACCAGTGGCACTCTTGCCGAATAATGTTCAGAAAGAGGCATTTTCAAGCCCTGTCTGTCCATATAGAACGGCATTCCGGCCAATACCCTGGCAATGGGTTTTCGCTGTGTGATCTTAGCCCCTAATTTTCCATCCACAGTCATGAAAACCTCTGCATTCTCTATCATGTCATGAGCCTCCAGGAGAGTCTCCACCTTACTCAAATCTAAAGCTTCTTTCCCTATGCTCTTGATCTTCACGCCATTTTGTATCAACAACTTATTAACTGCCTCCTCTGTGAGATATAGGTTTTCACTGTTGGTAAAATGCAGGTTTACTTCAGAAAGTACACGATTGTGATTGCGTTTTTCAGCGAATGCAAATAAAAAGAACACTACGCCAATGAGCAAGAATGTTTTTATGTAATTCCAGTTAATTTTCACCTGCCAGTTTTTTCCTAATTTTTTCCACTTCCTCGCCAATATCGCCGGCTCCCAGCAGTACGACCACATCGGCATTTTTACTCTTTATTACTTCGGAAAGCTCCTCTTTTTGAACCAGTTGCTTCGCCTGATTCGTAATTTTCTGAAGCAACCATTCCGAGGTAACCCCTTCAATGGGTTCTTCCCTGGCCGGATAAATATCCAGCAACAACACCTCGTCAAAGAGGCTAAGGCTCTTCGCGAATTCATCTGCAAAGTCGCGCGTACGACTAAAAAGATGCGGCTGAAATACCGCAAGCACCTTTTTACCCGGGTGCATTTCCCGAATCGCCTGGTGTACTGCCGTGATCTCTGCCGGGTGATGCGCGTAGTCATCTATCATTACCAGGTTTTCACTTTTTATCCTGTAGGAGAATCTTCTCTCCACCCCTTTAAATGAGGCCAGGGCCCCGGCAAGTAACTCGGGGGGGGCACCGAATTCGATAGCCATTGCCAGGGCTGTGACCGCATTTTGTAAATTATGTTTCCCGGGCAACTGCAAACTGAAACCGGGATATGTTTTTTCTTTTGTCTTGAGATCAAAGTGGTAACTGCCATTTTTGATCTGCACATTCTGCGCGCTGATATCGGCATCATCCTCTACCCCTATTGAAGTTCCTGTCAAGGGAAGACCGTTCGCGAAGAAAAGTTTCCCATCTTCGGGAACGAGAGCGGCAAAAGCCCTGAAAGAATCCTTGATCTGGGAATCTTCCCCGTAAATATCAAGATGGTCGGCGTCCATAGAGGTGATGGCGGCAAGGTTTGGCGCCAGCTGCAAAAAGGACCTGTCAAATTCATCGGCTTCCACTACCATCACTTTGTCTCCTTCAAGAATGAGGTTAGAGTGGTAATTCTCACTAATCCCACCAAGAAAGGCGGTGACCTCTGCCCCGGTCCCCTTGAGTAAATGCGCCAGCATGGTGCTGGTGGTGGTTTTGCCGTGAGTGCCGGCAACCGCAAGTGTAAAATGCCCTTTTGTAAGTTTACCCAAAACCTCGGCCCTCTTTTCCATCTGGTAACTGTCGGCTACGAAATGAAGGTATTGAGGATTATCTTTGCGAATGGCCGGGGTGTAAACAATAAGGGATTCCCTGTCCTCTAAAAATACTTCAGGAAGATCTTCCACTTTTTCAGAATTGATCACCGTGATTCCTTCAGCCCTTAACTGCCCGACCAATTCTGAATTTGCACGGTCATATCCTGCAACGTTCCAACCCAGGGCATGGAAATAACGGGCAAGGGCGCTCATTCCTATCCCGCCGATGCCTATGAAGTAAATATTCTTTATGTTATCGTAGTGCCCCATTTTCGTTTTTCAGGTGATCAATTTTTCAACTTCGTCTACGATGTTGGCCGTAGCAAAAGGTTTTTCCAGCTTTTTAATATTTCTACCCAGGCTTTCCATCTTTTCTTCGGACTGCACCAGAGGAAAAAATATGGATCTAAAACCTTGTTCCAGGTGACTTTCTGAAAGCACCACCGCCGCATCTTTTTCGGCGACGGACATGGCATTCTTGGTCTGGTGATCTTCGGCCACATTGGGCGAAGGGATGAACAGAACCGGTTTTCCTACTATACACAGCTCTGAAACTGTTCCTGCCCCGGCTCGTGAAATAATGATATCGGCAGCCGAATAAGCCAGGTCCATCCTCTTCAAAAAGTCAAAAGTCTGCACAAAATCCAGTTCGCCATGATGTTTATATTCCTCAAAATACAGGCTTCCCGTTTGCCAAAGCACCTGCAGGTCATTTTTTCTGAATTCCTTCAGGTTTTCTTCGATCAATTCATTGATCTTTCTTGCACCCAGGCTTCCACCAAGAACAAGTACGGTCTTCTTTTTAGGATCAATTCCGAAGAAATTGACCGCTTCTTCCCGCTTTTTCTGCACATCCAGGAGATCCTGCCTCACAGGATTTCCGGTTAAAATGATCTTTTCCACCGGAAAGAACCGGTGCATATCAGGATAGGCGGTGCAGATCACATTCGCATCCTTTGCCAGCAACTTATTGGTGATCCCCGGATAAGAATTCTGCTCCTGTATAAGGGTCGGGATCTTATCGCGATTGGCCATTTGCAGCAAAGGTCCGCTGGCAAAGCCGCCGGTTCCTATGACCACATCTGGCTTGAATTTCCTGATTATGTCCCTTGCTTTCCATAAACTCTTCACCAGTTTCACGGGGAAAAGCAGGTTTTTAACCGTAAGTCTTCTTTGGAGTCCGCTTATCCACAATCCCTCAATGGGATAACCGGCTTCAGGAACTTTTTGCATCTCCATCCTGTCCTGCGCACCCACGAAAAGAATATCAGCTTCAGGATATCTCAATTTTATCTCATTAGCAATTGAGATCGCCGGAAATATATGTCCTCCTGTTCCTCCTCCGGAGATGATCACACGTATGTCTTTTTTCATATCGCTTCGCTTAAAATTTCCAGCGGATTCTCCTCATCCACTTCCTGTTCTTCTTCCTGTTTCTGGATCTCTTCCTGGCGTTTTGCACTCACACTTAATACCATTCCCAAAGCAAGGCAGGTCATCCAGATCGATGATCCCCCGCTGCTTATCAAGGGTAAAGTTTGCCCGGTAACCGGAAAAAGTTCCACAGCAACTGCCATATTTACGAGCGCCTGGAAGATTATGGGCAGGCCTACGCCTATAACAAGCAACTTGCCGAAGACGGTATCGGCCTTGGTAGCCACTATTATGATCCTGAAGAACAACATCAGGTACGCCAGCATAACGCCAAAGGCCCCGATTAGTCCCATTTCTTCCACTATGATCGCATAAATAAAATCTGATGATGACTGCGGAAGGAAATTCCGTTGCACACTTTTTCCTATTCCCATGCCCGCAATGCCACCGCTGGCGATTGCGATCTTCGCTCTTTCGATCTGGTAGTCTGCTTCGGTATCCTCGTCATTGGCAAAATTCTCCACCCGGCTTATCCAGGTATCCACCCGGTTTGGGAACAGCCCCGGAAATGCTTTTGCCGTCAACATGAACATGGCCAACATCACAACCCCGGTTCCTACCACTATTCCTATATATTTCAACGGATAGCCGCCTATAAAAACCAGCACCAGCACCATAAAGAAAAGAATGGCGGTGGTAGAGAAGTTAGCGGGTAAAATGAGACCTAAAACGACTGCCACCGGCAGCCACAACGGGATGATCGATTCCTGAAAGCTAAAGGTTCTCTCCTTCATCTTTGCCATGTATCTCGCCACATACGTGAGTAAAACAACCGATGCCAGCGTTGATGTCTGGAAGGTCTTGTTAAGGAAAGGAATGGAAATCCAGCGACTGGCATTAGCCCCGTCTATGACCATTCCCTGCGAGACGGTATAGATCAGCAATAAAATCAACACCGGCAACATAAGGATCGATATTCCAATGAAATACCGGTATGGAACTTTATGAATAAAGAACATGATCACAAACCCCAGGAACAAATAAATGAAGTGGTTCACCAGGTATTGAAAAGTGCTGCCGTCTCCATATAAATAGGCAAGGTTGCTACTCGCGCTGTACACCGGCAAAAATGAAAATATTGCCAACAAGCCGGCAGAAGCCCAAATAGCTTTGTCACCCTTTATTTTGGAAAAAACGTTGCTCATTTAAAAATGCTCTTTTTAAGTATCTTTTTCTTCTTACAGGTTACGCACTGCGTCCTTGAACTGTCGTCCCCTGTCTTCGTAATTTTTGAAAAGGTCAAAACTGGCGCATGCCGGAGAAAGCAAAACAGCGTCTCCTTTTTCGGCCAGTTTATAGGCGGCCTGCACCGCATCTTCCATAGATCTGGTTTCTACTATCGTGTCGACACAGTTTCCGAAGGCATTCAGGATAGGCTCATTATCAACTCCTAAACACACAATGGCTTTTACTTTTTCATTGACCAAAGGCAGAAGTTCGGCGTAATTATTTCCTTTATCCACCCCACCCACGATCCAGATGGTCTCAGACTCCATACTCTCAAGCGCGTAATAAGTGGCATTAACGTTAGTTGCTTTGGAATCGTTGATGTATTGGACATTGTTGATCTTAAGGACTTTTTCAAGCCTGTGCTCCACTCCCTGGAAATTGGAAAGGCTTTCCCTGATGGTTTCTTTTCTAATTCTTAGCAATTGTGCAACCGTAGCTGCTGCCATTGCGTTCTTGGCATTGTGTTTCCCCTCAAGGGTTAGATCTGATGTTGGCATGGTTATTTGGGTATTTTCAAGGGTAATAATGATTTTTTCATCTTTGATGTAAGCGCCCGGTTCCACTTCCTTCTGAAGCGAAAAAGGCAATTTCTGAGACCTTATCGGGTTTTCCCGAAGCCATTTTGTAATTACTTCGTCATCTGCGTCGTATATAAAATAATCTTCCTCTGTTTGATTTTTGACGATCCTGAACTTGGATGCGATATACTCATCAAAGTTATGCCGGTACCTGTCCAGGTGATCTGGGGTGATATTAGTGATCACCGCAATGTGCGGACGAAAATCTTCGATCCCGTCCAGCTGAAAACTGCTGAGCTCAAGTACATAATGATCCACATTGGTTTCGGCTACCTGCCGGGCAAAACTCTGCCCCACATTACCGGCCATTCCCACCTTTAATCCGCCGTTCTTCAAGATGAAATAAGTGAATTTGGTAGTGGTGGTTTTTCCGTTGCTGCCGGTAATACCAATGATATTGGCACTGGTAAACCTGGAAGCGAATTCTATTTCAGAAATAACAGGAATACCTTTTCCTCTTATCAAATTCACCAGCGGGGCATCTTCGGGAATACCGGGACTCTTCATCACCAGGTCTGCTTCCAATATTTTTTCCTCGGAATGTTTTTCCTCCTCCCACTCAATTTCATGCTCCTCCAGCAACTGCTTATAGGATTCGGCAATTTTTCCTTTATCTGAAACAAAGACCCGATAACCTTCCTTTTTTCCAAGGATGGCCGTACCCACACCGCTTTCCCCTCCTCCAAGGATGGCGAGGAAATCGTGACGGTCGCTATGTCTTTGATGTTTTTTCATTTAATATTATCTGATCTTCAGGGTTACAATAGTTACAATGGCTAAAAAGATCCCAATGATCCAGAACCTCACCACGATCTTGCTTTCATGGAAACCGGCTTTTTGAAAATGATGGTGTAAGGGCGACATTAAAAAAACCCTTCTTCCTTCCCCGTATTTCTTGCGGGTGTACTTAAACCAGCCAACCTGCATCACGACCGATAAATTCTCTATGAGGAATACTCCGCATAAAATGGGAATCAGTAATTCTTTTCTTGTGGCAAGAGCCAATACGGCGATGATACCGCCAATCGTGAGACTTCCAGTATCTCCCATAAAAACCTGGGCGGGAAAAGTGTTATACCAAAGGAATCCAACCAAAGCTCCCGCAAAGGCTGAAATATAAATGGTCATTTCCCCTGTTCTGGGGATGTACATCACGTTGAGATAATCTGAAAAAATTATGTTACCCGACACCCACGCGAATAGCCCGAGCGTGAGCACGATTATGGCCGAAGTTCCCGCTGCAAGTCCGTCGATCCCATCGGTGAGGTTGGCCCCATTTGAAACCGCGGTAACGATGAAGATCACCACCGGAATAAAGATCAGCCACGCGTATTTTGCCCAATCCGGATTGATCCAGGTGATAAGACTGGCGTAGTCGAATTCATTGTTCTTCACGAACGGAATGGTGGTCTTGGTGGATTTCTCTTCGGGAGTGACCTCGATCTTTGCGGTATCTGCAGAAGAGATCAGTTCCACAGCGGTTGCTGAAAGCGGCACCTGCGGATTCTCTTTAATGGTAATATCCGGGTGGAAAAAGATAGTTGCTCCAACGATCACTCCAAGCCCTACCTGTCCAAATACTTTAAAAATGCCTTTTAAGCCTTCCTTATCTTTACGGAAGGTTTTGATATAATCATCCAAAAATCCTATCGCACCCATCCAGAGGGTAGTAACGATCAGGAGGATCACGTAGATGTTATCCAGTTTAGCGAAGAGGAGCACCGGGATGAGGGTCGCGATAATAATGATGATCCCGCCCATAGTAGGAGTACCGGCCTTTTCAGTCTGACCTTCTAATCCGAGATCGCGAACGCTTTCCCCTATTTGTTGCCGGGAAAGATAATTGATGATCCTTTTACCATAAATAGTAGAAATACCCAACGAAAATATAATGGCCATAGCCGACCTAAAGGAGATGTACTGGTACAGTTGCTCCCCGGGGAAGGTGTAATTTTTTTCCAGGTATTCAAATAAGTGGTACAGCATACTTTTATACTTCTTCTCTTACAGTGAAGAGAATTATTTCTTCAATTCTTTTAAAAATTCGGTCACGATCTTCAGGTCATCGAAATCTTTTCTTTCCCCGTTTATTTCCTGATAGGTTTCATGCCCTTTTCCCGCGATGAGGATGATATCCTTTGGATTTGCCATTTGACAAGCCGCCTTTATGGCCTGCCTGCGATTGGTGACCGACATGATCTTTTTGAAATTCTGCGGCTCCACCCCTTCTTCTATCTCCTCAATTATTTTATCGGGATCCTCGGTCCTTGGATTGTCACTGGTAAAGATCACTTTAGTGCTCAAGGCGGAAGCAATATGTCCCATTTTTGGCCTTTTTGAGCGGTCACGATCTCCGCCACATCCTACCACGGTAATCAATTCCTCATTTTTGGTCCTGATGCTGTTAATCGTCTCCAGCACATTCTGCAATGCATCGGGCGTATGGGCATAATCAACAATAGCGGTGACTTTTCCTTCGGAAATAAAATACTGAAACCTGCCGCTTACTGCTTCCAGTTCACTGATAAGCCTTAAGCTCTCCACTGTTTTCAAGCCGAGTAATTCCGAAGCAGCAAAAATGGCCAGCACGTTATAAGCATTAAAATTACCGATCAGCTTTGTCCATACCTCGTGGTCGTTAACCTTCAGCAGCAAGCCTCCAAAATCATTTTCCAGGATCTGCGCCTTGTAATCGGCCACCGATTTAAGCGCGTAGGTATATTTTTTAGCTCTGGTATTCTGAAGCATTACTCGCCCATTCTTATCATCTACATTGACAAGTGCAAAGGCCGAAGCAGGAAGCTGGTCAAAAAAGGCTTTTTTGACATCCCTGTACTCAGCAAAAGTATTATGGTAGTCCAGGTGCTCATGTGTAAGATTGGTGAAAATTCCACCAGCGAAATGCAAACCGGTGGTCCTGTGCTGGGCAATGCCGTGACTGCTCACCTCCATAAAACAATATTCCACTCCGGCTTCATTCATCTTTCTAAGATAAGAGTTGATAGTAATGGAATCGGGAGTGGTATGAGTCGCTTTAAAGGTTTCATCGGCAACTTTTATTTGCACCGTAGAAAGCAGCCCCACCTTGAAACCGGCTTTCGAAAACAACTGGTACAATAAGGAAGCAACAGTTGTTTTGCCATTGGTACCGGTAACGCCAACCAGCTTCAGGTTTTGGGACGGATTATCGTAATAATTTGCCGCCATGTAAGCCAGGGCTTGCTGTGAGTCCCTTACCTGCACGTAAGTGATCCCGTTAACCACATTTTCTGGCATTTCCTCGCAAACTACAGCCAGGGCACCCTTTTCAACCGCCTTTTCAATAAAGCCGTGGCCGTCTGAGATTGTTCCCCTGATGGCCACAAAAACATCATTAAAAGATACCTTTCGGGAATCAAAATGAATGTCGTTCACGGTCACAGTAGTATTACCCACTACAGCTTCAAGAGGAACCTTATATAATATGTCTTTTAATAACTTCAACCTAATTTCAATTTTATCACCTGGTTTTCTGAGATCTTACTTCCCGGCTGTACAGATTGATACCTTACTTCACCGGTGCCGGTAAACTGCACTTTTAGTCCCAGGTTCTCCAGGACCGAAATCGCATCCATGGCCGGCATACCCTTCAAGTTCGGCATTATTTCCTTGTATTTTCTCGCTACAGAGAAATACTTATTGTAATCTTTTTCTATTACCGGCGCCAGGGTGTCCAGCTTGTTGAATTCATCCAGAACCGGGGTATCTGTAAATATTTTTTGGGCGATCCTTTTAAAGACAGGCCCACTAACATCGGCACCATAATAACCGGTGCGGTAATCTGGTTTATGGATCACCACGATGCAGGAATACTTTGGTTTCTCTACCGGAAAGAACCCTACAAAAGACGAAATATACCTTGGGTTGGAGGGCCAGTCTTTCATCCAGTACTCAGTTTGAGCAGTTCCGGTCTTTCCTGCCATTGAAAAATGAGGTTCGTAGAGGCTTTCTCCGGTGCCCCGCTCCACCACATTTTTCATCATTTCTTTTACTTTATTCACCGTTTCGGGACTGCAAATAGCCGGATCGATCACCTTTTTTTCAAATTTCTCTACCGTACGATCCCACTCTTTCACCTCTTTTATGAACCGTGGTTTCACCATTTCACCACCATTGGCCACGGCATTGTAGAAAGTAAGGGTTTGCAGCGGGGTAAGCTGAATACTTCCGTAGCCATAGGCCATCCACGGCAGGGAAAGACCACTCCAGGTCTTATCTCCGGGAGCAGGGATGTAGGGCTCTCCTTCTCCTTTTATGGCTAATCCCAATTCTTCATGCAGGTGCATTTTCTTTAATCCGTCGACAAACCTTTGAGGCTTGTCCTTATAATTATCATAAACCAATTTGACCAGCCCCACGTTCGAAGAAACCTCAAAAGCTTTGGCGGCAGAGATCTTTCCGTAGCCTCCCCTGTGAGAATCCCTCACCTTTCTTCCATATATGGTCATGATCCCGTTGCCGGTGTCTACCACAGTACTGGTATCGATCACTTTATCTTCCAGGGCCACGATCATCGCCATGAGCTTAAAAGTTGAACCGGGTTCATGGGATTCACCCACGGCGTAATTTAGTTTTTCAAAGTAAGTACCTTCCGAAGTGCGGCCCAGGTTAGAGATTGCCTTGATCTCCCCGGTTTCGGTTTCCATAACCACCACAGAACCGTGATCGGCCTCATATTTTTCCAGCTGCCTTAGCAGGGCGTGATGAGCGATATCCTGGATCTTTACATCAATAGTAGAAATGAGGTCATAACCGTCTTTTGGCTCCACTTCGTTATTATCGCTAATAGGCTTCCATTGCCCTTTTGCTATTTTTTGCTTAAGGCGGCGGCCTTCCTTACCACGCAGGTAAGGACCAAAAGCGCCTTCCAGTCCTACTCGGGTATAATAGCCGCTATCATCCTGGCGCTCATAGCCTACCGTTCGCTCTCCCATTTTCCCCAGCGGATGCTCTCTCACGGTTCGCTGTTCCACGATGATCCCGCCACGGTTGGAACCCAGGCGAAACATTGGGAAATTCTTTATCCTGGTATATTCTGAATACCCCAGATTGCGGGCGATCAAAAAATACCTGTGCTTGTTGGCACGCGCAGTACGAAGCGTTTTTGCGTAATGCGCACTGGATTTTCCGAACATCTTTGACAATTCTTCGGAAAGAGGGATCAGGTTCTCCTCGAAATTCTTGTCGGATACCGTCACGGCATCAAACCGAATGTCATATTTAGGCACCGAAGTAGCCAGAAGATTGCCACCGGCATCATAAAGATTCCCCCGGTTGGCAGGGATCACAAAATTCCTGTAGATCCTTTCCTGGGCCATTTGCTCATACTTCTCCCCTTCCAGGAACTGGATGTCGAGCAGTTTTACCCCCACGGCGATCGCCAGCAGGAACATGAACGCTGCAACGAAATAGATACGGTATAATATGTTCTTTTCGGTGGTAGCCATGCAGCAGTTATTCTTTTTCTTTGATCACGATCTTGGTTGGCGGCACTTCCGAAGGTTTGATCCCTCTCCCTGCCATTCTTCGGCTAATGGTAGATTCCATTTTAAGCCGCATCAGGTTCGAACGCATATCCACAAACTCGCTCCTTAACTCCCTCACCTCATCATTCATCCTTGCGATCTCGTGCACTTTTCTTTCGGCGCTGTGCGAACTGCCAATCATAATGATGGCCAGCAGCGTACAGAACAGAATGAAGCGCCAGTTATTGAACGCGTCATTACTGACTAAAAACTTTCCTTTTAATATGTCGTAAAGACCTTGTTTCATTTCTCTGCTTTACCTCTATATTTTTTCCGCGATACGAAGCTTAGCACTTCGGGCGCGGTTGTTTTGCTTAATCTCTTCGGAAGTAGGCACGATCAATTTTCCCACTTTTTTGAAGGGAACGGAAATATTTCCGTAGAAATCCTTTTCGGGCTCCCCTTTGAACATGCCACTTCTAATGAATCTTTTCACCAGCCTGTCTTCAAGAGAATGATACGAGATAAGGCTTAGTCTGCCTCCCGGCTTCAGCAGATTTTCCGTCTGCAACAAAAACTCCTTCAGCGCCTCGATCTCCTGGTTCACTTCTATTCGTATAGCCTGATAGATCTGCGCCAGGATCTTATGCTCCCTGCCTGCAGGTAAAAAAGGATGCAATATTTCTTTTAGACGCTCACTCGTAGCGATCTCTCCTTCTTTTCTTGCTGAAACTATTGTTCTTGCCATTTTGGGAGCATTCCGAAGCTCACCATAATTGAACAACACATCGCGCAGCTGTTTTTCGTCATAATTATTGACCACTTCAAAAGCACTTAAATTGCTCTGCTGATTCATTCGCATATCCAGTCTGGATTCAAACCGGGTTGAAAAACCTCTTTCAGCCACATCGAATTGATGGGAAGAAACTCCAAAATCTCCGAGAATTCCATCCACTTTTCTCACTCCGTAGAATCTTAAAAAGCGCTTTATGAACCTGAAATTTTCGTTGATCAGTGTGAAACGTTCATCATCGATGGCATTTTCCAGAGCATCTTTATCCTGGTCGAAAGCATAAAGCTTTCCTTCAGGCCCGAGTCTTCTCAGGATCTCGCGGGAATGACCGCCACCCCCGAAGGTCACATCAACATACACCCCATCGGGATGTATATTGAGACCGTCAACGGTCTCCTTCAGCAAAACCGGATTATGATAATTCATACGGATCAAAATTTCCCATTACTTCTTCGGTAAGCTCACCAAAATCTTCGCCCCCGTCTATAGCGTTTTCATATTTCTGCTTATCCCATATCTCGATGATATTATTCACCGAGGAGGACATCACGATCTCCTTTTCTATACCGGCAAACCCGATAAGGTCTTTTGGAATTAGCAGCCTCCCGTTGGAATCTACTTCTACGACTTTCACACCGGCAGTAAACTTCCTGATGAAGTTATTGTTCTGCCTTTTGAACGGATTCAGCTTCCCTACTCTCTTCATCACAGCGTTCCACTGCTCCATAGGATACAGCTCGAGACAGGGTTCAAAAACCGATCTTTTGAGCACAAACCCATCCTGCAGCACCGGCAATAGCTGCTTTTTAAAGGCCGCGGGGACCATGAGCCGCCCTTTTGCGTCTACCTTACATTCGTATGTGCCGATGAGATTTACCACGAGATCAGTTTACGATTCAAATATATTGAAATTTAAACCACTTTTTACCACTTTTTACCACATTGTTAATAAATTTTCCACTTCAGAAGAAAGAAGATGCAGAGAAACCAACTGCTTGAAGCCGATTTAGTTGTGAGGATATTTTGTTAAAAAAAATTTAAATCGATAGATTTTTGTGGTTTATAAAAATTTTAAAATCATTTCTCAAAACTTAAGAGAATAAGCTAAAATCTTTATACTTGTATTGAATTCGCTATATTTGCGAAGCTAACAGCAAAGGCAACCAATGAAAAATAATTTAAGGGAAGAAGGAAAATTCAGCTATGTAGAGGAGGGAGAAGGCACACCAATAATTATCCTGCATGGGTTAATGGGAGGTTTGAGCAATTTTGAAGGTGTTCTGGATTTTTTCCCTAAAAAAGGGTATAAGGTGATCATCCTTAAACTTCCGCTTTACAATCTGTCGCTGTTGAAAACCAGCGTTGCTAATTTTGCCAAATATCTAAAGGAGTTTATTGATCATAAAGGTTTTGAAGAGGTCATTCTCCTGGGAAATTCCCTGGGAGGACATATCGCTTTACTGGGCACAAAAATGTATCCCGATTGTGTCAAGGCCCTTGTGATCACTGGAAGTTCCGGCTTGTATGAAAGCGCCATGGGAGAAAGCTACCCAAAAAGAGGCGATTACGAATACATCAGAAAAAAAGCCGAAAATGTATTTTACGACCCAAAGGTAGCCACCAAGGAGATCGTGGATGACGTTTTTGAAACGGTGAATGACAGGAATAAACTTATCAAGACCCTCGCCATCGCCAAAAGCGCGATAAGGCATAACATGTCAAAGGACCTTCCAAAGATGTACACTCCCACCTGTATCATTTGGGGCCGTAATGATAATGTGACGCCCCCCGAGGTTGCCGAAGACTTCTACCGCCTGCTGCCCGATGCCGATCTTTTCTGGATCGAAAAATGCGGACACGCGGCCATGATGGAGCACCCCAATGCCTTTAACGAGATCCTCTTCAAGTGGTTGAGTGACCGGAAATTTTAAATTCGGGTTATGAAGATCAAGACAGCCGAGTTCGTCGTCAGCAATTCTGAAGTGGCCAAGTGCCCCGAAAGCAAACTACCGGAATACGCATTTATTGGCCGAAGTAATGTGGGGAAATCTTCCCTCATCAACATGCTTACGGAGCGGAAGAACCTGGCAAAAACATCGGGACGCCCCGGGAAGACGCAGCTCATCAATCATTTTTTGATCAACAACAGCTGGCATCTTGTTGACCTTCCTGGATATGGTTATGCCCGGGTATCTAAATCGGCTAAAAAGACCTTTCAGAAATTCATCACCGCCTATTTTGAAAAGCGGGAGCAAATGATCTGTGCCTTCGTGCTGATTGACAGCCGGCACAAGCCTCAGCCTATTGACCTGGAATTCATGGAATGGCTGGGAGAGCACCAGGTGCCTTTCTGCATCATCTTCACCAAGGCAGACAAGATGAAACCAAAAGCCCTGGAACGAAATATTAACGATTACCAGGCCGAGATGCTTCAAACCTGGACAGAGATGCCACAATATTTTATCACCTCCTCCTCCAGCGGATTGGGCAGGGTTGAAGTGTTGGACTACATTGACAGCATCAACGAACAATTCACCCAATAAAAAGGCGGAAATTTCTTTCCGCCTGTTCTTCTTATTTTTTCTTGAGGTCCATCTTATCTGCGAAGAAGTCGCAGAAATCTTTCATGGTATCCCGCATCTTTTCATCCT
>CAZNFK010000053.1:14113-16488 GCA_964572365.1 uncultured Flavobacteriaceae bacterium
TTATCTGCGAAGAAGTCGCAGAAATCTTTCATGGTATCCCGCATCTTTTCATCCTGAGTGGCGCGATAAAAAGTGTCACTCATAGTTACCAGGGTTTGATGAAAGAACATCTTCATGTCATCAAGCGGCATATCTTTGGTCCACAGGTCTATCTTCAGCGTTTCTTTCTGTTGCGCATCCCACATTGAGAGTAACATAGCCTTCGCCTCCTGATTCTCCACTCCGCCATCTTCGGCGCTCCACTTCAGCTCTTCGGGCACCCGGTTTTCATCCAGGGCTACTTTAATATTGATATTCGATTCTTTGAATTTAGCCATCACTTACTTGGTTTATAATTTGATTTTTTGAAAATGGTCTCTTCATCTGCCGTCAGCATTTCCTTTAAAGAAACCTCATTTTTGTCCATATATTGTCTAACGATCTGCCAGCCTATGAATTGACCCAGCCTCGCCGGAGCTTCATTGTCCAGCTCCAGGTAGAACTTCGAAAATGGCGCGGGAAAAAGGAACCTTGGACCAAGCTGAGGATCAGACGAATATAAAAGTTCTTTTTCCACAAAATAACGCCATATCTGGTCTTCATTTGCCTTAGCCCAATCCAGCTCTTTCGTAGTATAACCAATCTTTTCAGCATCACTTTTAAAAGGGATCAGCATATCCTTGAGATAAAGAATTTTACCATAATAGATCAGGTTGGCGAGAAAAGACCGGGAAGAAGGCTTCTGGATCTTCGTTTCGGCAAAAGCAGCCGCGACATCGGGTACTATTTGTTCTTTATTGAAATTTTTTCTGATGAAATCCTGAATTCCCAAATATAGAGGATGGTCCTTGCCCAGGTAAGTGTCTAAAGCAATCAGCAACAGTTCATCTGTCCAGATCACCTGGTTGCGATAATCCACTTCCGAAGTAAGGGTAATAATCCGGGGCAGATCATTTTCAGGAAAATAATATTTGATATGCTGAAACAGTCGCTCAAGTTCCTCCCGTTCATCTTTCAATTCCGGATATTCTGCAGCCACAGCCTCATTCAATTCCTGCTGAATGGTATCATTTATTTTCTGAACCCATATAGAATCAGAAAACTGCTTCGGAAAAAGATAAGGAAATTCCTGTTTCAGGCCGGGAAGGCTATCTGCAGTAGCCCTGGAAAACCGTTCCTCGAATCTCGTAATTTCGACTTCTACAGGAATCTGGGCGATTTCTTCTTCTCTTTGATCCTCATCGGAACAAGCCAGCAGGGATAAAAAAATACAGCAAAAAAACAGTTTTTTCAGCATTAATGAGAATTAAGAAGGGTTTAACGGGGGAAGCTTTAAATAATTGACCTTAAAGTTTATTTTTGTTAACAAAGATATTATTTCCCGCTTAAAACGCCCAATGAATGCAAACTGAAAAAGTAATAGATCATATAGTAAACTGGCTAAAAGATTATGCTGCTTCGGCAAAAATGAACGGATTTGTAGTAGGTATCAGCGGAGGGGTTGATTCGGCTGTGGTTTCGGCACTTTGTGCCCGCACAGGCCTTCGCACCCTTTGCGTAGAACTGCCCATACACCAGGCTCCTTCTCAGGTTACCCGGGGCAAGTCACATATTGAAAGTTTAAAGAAAAAGTTTGCCAATGTTAGCGATGTACAGGTGAATTTGACTCAGGTCTTTGAGCAATTCAAAAGCTCTGTACCCGCTGTGGAGGCAAGTCCCAAACACGAACTTGCTTTAGCTAACACCAGGGCCCGGTTAAGAATGACCAGCCTCTACTATTTTGCCGGAATGCATAATTACCTCGTTGCAGGTACAGGCAATAAGGTGGAAGATTTCGGCGTTGGATTTTATACCAAGTACGGTGATGGTGGCGTTGACCTAAGTCCCCTGGCCGATCTCATGAAGAGTGAGGTGTATGAAATTGCCCGGGAAATGGATATTATCGAGGAGATAGTATCGGCAAAACCCACAGACGGCCTGTTCGGTGATAGCCGCAGTGATGAGGACCAGATTGGGGCCACCTATGACGAGCTGGAATGGGCCATGAAAATGGACGAAAAAGGAAATACAGAAGAAGACTTTACAGGAAGGGAGAAAGAAGCTTTCAGGATCTATAAGATGAGGAACAGGGCCAATAAACATAAAATGGTTCCGATCCCGGTTTGCGAGATTCCTGTTCATCTAAAATAATTGCTCTTTATCGAATAAATTGGTTCATGAAAAAATAAGGTTTTAACTTTCATAATCCTCCTGTAGACTCTTTTAAAACTAAAAATCAGAATTTTACAAGACCCCCGCGATGAAATTCTTTGTGCTAAAATTCAAACAATGACAAAAATATTAATAGCAGACCATCATCCCATCACCAGAATGGGAATTTCCTCTCTTTTGGAAAG
>CAZNFK010000054.1:0-7320 GCA_964572365.1 uncultured Flavobacteriaceae bacterium
TCTGAAGTACCGCCACCTATAGGTCCCAGCCTGCTGTCCCTGGACAAGCGTGCCAAAGGATAATCTTCCATGTACCCGTATCCTCCCAGGAACTGAAGGCACTTGTAGATCACCTCATCTGCCATTTTAGTGGAAAGCAGCTTAGACATACTCGCTTCCTTCACCACGTACTCTCCTTTATCGAGTCTTTCTGCCACCGAATAATTGAATTCCTTGTTCATTTCAACTTCACTGGCCATTTCGGCAATGCTGTGTCTCAAGGCCTGGAACTTATCGATGGTTTTCCCAAAAGCAACGCGTTCACTCATATACTTAAGAGTGTAATCTAAAGCGTATTCAGCACGGGCGTGGGCGTTGATCCCCATGATGAGTCTTTCAAAAGCAAAGTGCTGCATGATGTAAGGAAAACCTTTTCCTTCCTCACCCATGAGGTGGGATGCAGGGATCTCTACATTATCAAAAGCGATCTCGGCAGTATCTGATGCTCTCCAGCCCAGCTTGTCCAGTTTGGTAGCCGAAATTCCGGGGGTATCTCTGTCTACAATGAAAATGCTCATCCCCTTGTTATGCAGCTCGGGATTTGTTTTTGCAGCAACCACCAGATAATCAGAATAAACCCCATTTGTGATGAAAGTTTTAGATCCGTTGATCACATATTTGTCACCTTTTTTCACCGCTGTGGTTTTCATTCCGGCCACGTCAGATCCTCCGAAAGGCTCTGTGATACAAAGACACCCTATTTTATCCCCTTCAATACTGGCAGTAAGGTATTTTTGTTTGATCTCCTCATCCCCTTCTTTGGCCACGTGAGTCATAGCCAGGTAAGCGTGAGCCCACATTGCAGCTGCAAATCCGCCGGAGTTGATCTTTTGCAGTTCTTCCAAAAAGATCACAGTATAAAAGATATCCAGTCCCATTCCGCCATACTGCTCGGGATAATTCAATCCAAAGTAGCCCATCTCACCAAATTTCTTCCAGATGAACCGTTCAATCGTTCCGGTTTTTTCCCATTTTTCGATGTGCGGTACTACCTCCTTTTGTAAAAACTCCTGGAAGCTTTTTCTGAATAATTCGTGTTCTTCTGTAAAATATCTGCTATTCATAATGTGATTTAAATCCGTTTTTTTTAAAGTTTTTGGGGGATAAGAAATGCGGAATTTCTTAGTCGATTGCCAAATATAATTTAATTCTGTCTATTTTCTCTACTGGAAAACCCGGAATATTCACCAACTCCTCAAAAGATTTGATCCCGGAATTGCTTTTTCGAAAGCTCACTACTTTCCTGGCGAGTTCATAATCAAAATAGGGCAGCTCAGAAAGCGGAATGAGCTCGATGGAATTGATATTTTGTTTTTCTTTGGACTCCCGAACTTCAAATCTTTGCTTTACCCGCTGAATTACTTCGGAAGAAAGTCCATACACATCCTGAAGCTGCAGTTCACTTCTAAAGCCTCCAATGCTTTCCCTGTAGTTCACGATCCTGGCAGAAAGTTTCTCACCTATTCCATTGATCTTCTGCAGTTCTTCGGCAGTTGCCGAATTCAGGTCATGTTTTGTAACGGCTTCTGAAAAAGCCCTTTTGGAAGAGTTATTTACTGAAGGTTTTTGACGCCATTCCGGAAATTTAAAGTAAGGGGAGATCTTCAACAGCAATGAATCTGAAATATCCGTTACCTGTTTGAATTCTTCGGCAGAATTCACCCATAACTCCTTTTCCCGGTGTGCATGAAGTCTATCTATCTCTTCGGGAGACATTCCCAGAAGGTATCCCTTATAATCTGAAATGAAGTTGGGATTGAAAGGAGCCATTTTAACTGAATCCCTTTCGGCCGCGGCCACAGCTTTTAAAGAATCTATCTCCCGCTGCAACTCTAGCACCTGCTCCTCCTCTTCGGGGTCCAGGGATCTTTCCGAAGCAAAAGGATAAAAGAAATAGATCATTTGCAGCACCACAATAAGTGCTATCAAAAGAAAGATCCCATTCTGTTGACTTCTGCTGAAAACAAAATGGGATCTGAAATCTTTCATATGTAAGAAACTTAAGAGGCTTTCTTCACTTTTTCCTTTTCAGGTTTATGAAAAAGCTCTCCTGCTTTTAATTTTCTTGAATATTCGCGTAGGTCGTTTCTCACCTCTCCCGACATCATGTACAACCCGATAATGTTAGGGAAAGACATGGCAAGGATCATCATATCTGAGAAATCAAGCACTGCCCCAAGACTTACAGAAGCTCCAACCACAACAAATACCAGGAATAAGGCTTTGTAGATGAGCTCGATCTTGGTACTCTTTCCAAAAAGGTAAGTCCAGGCTCTCATTCCATAGTAAGACCATGAGATCATGGTAGAAAAAGCGAACAAGAATACTGCTGTAGCCAGCACGTATGGGAACCATGAGATCACACTTCCAAAGGCGCTTGAAGTAAGTTCAACACCTCCAACTCCTTCTACTTCGTGCATTCCGGTAAAGATCAACACCAAAGCAGTAAGCGTACAAACTACCACTGTATCGATAAACGGCTCAAGCAATGCCACAAAACCTTCAGATGGTGGATGATTGGTCTTGGCCGCACTGTGCGCGATTGCCGCAGAACCAACACCGGCTTCATTTGAGAAGGCAGCACGCTGGAAACCTACTATAAGAACCCCGATTATTCCACCTTTCAAAGCACTAGGGCTGAAAGCACCGTCCCAGATGGCGGTGAATGCAGGACCAATATTTTCTATGTTCACCCCAATCACCACCAGGGCTCCCAGGATGTAAACTGCCGCCATGATAGGTACGATCTTTCCGGTTACTTTCGCGATACTGCTAATACCTCCAATGATCACTATACCTACCAGAATCGCTACGATCACACCAAAGATGAATCCGTTCCCTTCCAGGATCGGGAATTCTCCGGCCAGGATCACGAATGACTGGTTGGCCTGGAACATGTTACCACCACCAAAAGAAGCTCCAATAGCAAGAATAGCAAAGAATACGGCAAGGAATTTCCCCAGGCCTTTCTTCCCTCTTCTCTCAAGTCCGTACCTCAGGTAGTTCATAGGACCACCAAAAACGCGACCTTCTGAGTTGATAAATCGATATTTAACACCCAGGGTACATTCTACAAATTTCGAAGACATTCCAAGAAGACCGGCTACGATCATCCACATGGTTGCTCCTGCCCCACCAAGGGAAACGGCTACGGCTACCCCGGCGATATTACCCAGGCCAACTGTCCCTGAAACTGCGGTTGCAAGCGCCTGGAAATGGGTTACCTGCCCCGGCGCGTTAGGATCATCATATTTTCCTTTAGCCAGGTCAAGAGCATGTTTAAATCCTCTAATGTTGATAAAGCCCATTCTAATGGTAAAGAAAAGCGCTCCCAATACAAGCCAGATCACGATGAACGGTATATCCTTTTGTTGAAAATCTCCGTTTGGATGGGTTAAAGGCACCGGCTGGTCATATTCAATAGAAGCAAGATACTGGGCACCCTGCTCAATTACATGTTGTTTGTTTTCTGAGTTGTAGATAACTCCACCTTCTTGCACCAAATATTTCAGATTACCGGCCGCATTGGCATAAGCAGTGATCTCTTCTCCGTTCTTGGAAACGATGGCGATGGCATCACCTTCTTCCACGTGGGTACCTTCAGCTTTCAACCACTCCTGAAGTGTGAATTTTCCTTCCACGGTCGCCGACCATTCCGGTGCCGGCACTCGCTTCACATCTGCATAAACCACAGGATCGTAAATTCCTATAGCCGAAAATGGATCCCAGAACAGGACGCTTCCCATACTGGCCACGATTGGCGCGAAGGTCCCGTTGAAATGTTCGGTAATTGCTTTTGCGGGTACGGTGAATTCTTCAGAAACCTCATTTCCTGCGGCATCGGTCACTGTGACAGAGTAAGGCACTCCTTCAACAAGTCCTTCAGAAACCGGAGAATCCAGCGGAGTGGATTGATTGGACCACTTGTAGGTATAAGGCGGGGTCCCTCCTTCAACATTCAGCTCAATAAACCCGTTGTTAATAATTTTAGATGGATTCTCGATCTCGGCATTTAGCTTTAGCTCCTGGGCATATAAGGTGAATACTGAAACCGAAAACAAAAATGAAAGCAAGTACTTTCTCATAAAGTTCTAATTAAAAATTTAATTATGGTTTGTTTTTTTCGGCGAAGCAAGATGCTAAAAAAATTAACGTTTTCAAATTTTACGGAGTTAAATTGCAAACAAAACGTTAATCAACAACCTATTTCAGAAGGATTTCTGGTCGAAATTACCGTTAAAGATCAAAAACCGAGGTACGCTTTGCATAGAGCATATCCTTAAACTTCAGCAGGAACGCTAAAGTAAGATACACAGCAAACCAGGCCCCGAAGGTGGCAAAAGAGAGATAAATGAAAAACAACCGCACATTCTTTGCACGCATCCCCAGTTTATCTGCAAACCTCGAGGAGACGTAGAATCCATGACGTTCAAAGAAATGCCGTATCTGGTTGACCATATTTCCCATATCACAAAGATATTAATTAATTTCCTTCCTGCCTGTGCAGAATTTTTAATCCCAGACTGCAATGGAGGCATTGGTTTTTATCACAGTACTCCTTTTTCATTTGCAGCAAAGCCTGTGAACTAAAAGCATTTTCGGCCACACCCGGCTTCAGGGAGGTGAACTTTTCAATAACCTGATTGGATTCTGCCGGCAAAAGTCGCATCATATTCAACAGCTTCTCATCCTCTTCTTTTCCCCCATTTTTCAGATAGCAGAATCTCACGGGAATCAGGCTGTTGATCACCAGGAGATCCAAAAAGGCTTCACTGGGAGACTTTTTTCTTAGTTTATGTGTTTTACTGAAGGTATAGTGGGTTTTCCAGAATTCTGCCACATCTACTTTAAAAAGATCTTTTAAAGCCTCCGCATTTTCGGCCCTTAGCACTTCGGAAAATAAATGCTCCCTTAGGTGATATACCGAAGCAAATTGAGACAAGCGGATCTCGGGAAAATTATCGGGTCTTAACCGGAAATATTTTACAGGAGTAACCCCTTCCGAAGTGAGTGAAAATTTATTCTTCAGAAACAGGTAACGTTCCTTCAACTCTTTAAAATAAGGTTCCTCCGCTTCTTTTTCGAAGAGACCGGCCTGCCCAAACAACAAAGCCTCCAAATATTCACGTTTTCCCCTGCATTTCCTGATCACGGAAAAAGGGATACTTTCGGCAATGCTTAAAAAAGCATCTCCATTAACGTTCAATCCAAAGTTTTTAGCAAGCAGCTTAAAAAGCACTTCTTCCCAATCTCCCGATGCTCTTTTGAGAAGAGAAAAAATGATTTCAGACTTTGTCTCGAGCCTTTCAATATACATCCGCTCCAACCAATTGTCGAGAATGAAAGGATCTATAGCGGGAAAATCTTTTTCACAATTGATCCATCTTCCAGAAGAAGTTAAAATGAGGTTTTCATATTGGTCGACGGTCTTTGGGGAAACTAAACTCTGCAACTCCAGCACGGGAACAACCGAATGATCTTTTCGGTATATTTCTAAATCATGCTGCCACACCACGTGCAGGATCACGTTGTCATATGCAGGATCTTTCTCGTGCCCGTGACGGTACCAGTCAGAAGAATTAATATGGATCTCCACATTTCCGGCCCACTCCTGCTCTCCTATCACCACGCGGGAATTGAAAAAATCGGGACCTGAAAGATGGTTATGCATCCCCGGCGAAAGAACGGTCACCGGTATTCCTTCGGTTGTCAATAGGCCTGAAATTTGCCATTTTTGAAACTCCCAGAGATAATGTAGATAGTCCTCCTGCATCGAATAAAAATATATTTTTTATTCATATGACGCTGATTTTTAACTATTTAAAAATCATTTTTCAGAATCAAATTTTTCCGACACTTCATCAGTGATCTCCTTTACCCAAAGACTATACATTTTTCCTGAAGGATGCAATTCATCTGTAGCGGTAAGATCTTTATCGTTTTTCGCTCTTTTTGAAATGGGGGTTATATTGTAAAAATCAACTCCGAATTCTTCTGACACTCTTTTAAAAACAGCATTGAATTCTTCGATCTCCTTTCCGATCTCCTCAGCCCGCTCAGCACCAAAAGGAGTAACCCCATAATCGGGTATGCTCACCGCAAAAACCCTGTCTGCTCCTGTTTTCGAGCGGGTAATGGCCCTGCGAAAAATTTCCCGTAGTTCCTTTTCATACTCCTCTATAGATAATCCCTGGTACTGGTTGTTGACCCCGATAAGCACTGAAACCAGATCGAATTTTTCCTCCTTAAGACGCTTATCCATCGCCGCCAAAAGATCTTTCGTGGTCCAGCCGGTACGGGCGATGATGCGCGGGTGGTTCAGTGGTATTCCCCGTTCTCTTAAACTGTCACTCAACTGTACAGGCCAGCGCAGAGTAGAATGAACACTCTCCCCAATAGTGTAAGAATCACCCAGGGCGAGGTATGTGAGTTCATCGGTTTCTTTAATGGCCTTCTTCTTTTCTTCGGTTTCAACGCAACTGGTTAAAAGAGAAACGAAGGACAGCATGAGCAGGATCTTTTTCATTTTTTGGAAAATTAGAATGCAAAATAGTCTTTTTCGGCTGAATTTTAATAATAGTGTTTCACGTCAGCTTAAAGCTGCAAATTTCTTAATACCGGGTTAAAGCGGTTTCTGCAGCCTAGAAATCACTTCAGAAATAATTATATTCTCAGAGAAAATTCCTGAAAATTGATGAAACCTGAAGATCCCTCCACACCTGAACAACCCGATGCTAATGTAGAAGATGCTATCACTACCAAAGAAAAGAATAATAAGTCTTTTCTTGAAGGTCTAAAAAAGGTAGGTTTTTCGGTATGGATAGCAGTTATGGTTATAGGAGGTATTCTGGCATTCCTAACCTCCCTGCTCTTACTATGAAAAAAGTCAGCTATTTGTTTGTCATCTTTTTGACCCTCTTTATCGCAGGAGAAATTTTCTCTTATTTGAATATTTATCAACCGCGATGGATTAAAAACTATTTAAATGATCTTTTATGCATGCCCATAGTACTGGGAATTTGCCTTAAAGTACTTCATTTCATTAAAAAGGACCGCTCAATAAGGATCTCTTTATTCTCGGCTCTCTCCCTGGCTGCTTTTTATTCCTTGTACTTTGAGGTTATTCTGCCCAGGTTCATGGAAAGGTATACTGCAGATATTTTTGATACAGTTCTTTATTTCACCGGAGCTCTTTTATTCTTTTTCATGCAGGAATCTGCACCCAAAGGTCCTGCTGTTCATAAAAAGTAAAAAGGCCGCCTTCTTCGGCAGCCTTTTTTA
>CAZNFK010000054.1:7420-16435 GCA_964572365.1 uncultured Flavobacteriaceae bacterium
CTCTGGGTGTAGATGGCAGCATCTTTATCGGTCACCTTGGTAAACCCGTCAATTATGCTGAAATCAACGTTTTTTGGTAGAATGTCTTCTCCAATCCCTTCGGTCACGTAAGGATAGATCTCCTTTTCATCAAATTCCCCGGTCTCGTGGTATTTCTTAAAAACCGATCCATAAGTATCTATACCCCAAACTTTGATGTTCGGATTTTGCTCCTTCAGGTATTTTCCAACTCCCGAGATGGTTCCTCCAGTACCTACTCCAACCACGAAATGAGTCACCTTACCATCTGTTTGCTTCCAGATCTCAGGTCCGGTGCTTTCATAATGGGCTTTCGTGTTAGAAAGATTATCATATTGGTTTACATACCAGGAATTAGGAGTCTCTTCAGAAAGTCTTTTTGAAGTGGAATAATAAGAACGAGGATCTTCGGGAGCCACATCTGTAGGACACACCACCACTTCACTGCCGACAGCCCGTAGGATATCGATCTTTTCTTTGGATTGTTTATCGGCCATCACACAGATCATGCGGTAGCCTTTCACAATGGCTGCCAGGGCAAGCCCCATCCCTGTGTTTCCTGAAGTTCCTTCAATAATGGTCCCACCCGGCTTCAACAGGCCGGCAGCTTCGGCATCTTCGATCATCTTAACTGCCATACGATCCTTTACCGAATTCCCCGGATTAAAGGTTTCGTACTTCGCCAGTACCAATGCATCGATCTCTTCAGCAAGTTTATTGATCTTGACCAGGGGGGTGTTCCCAATGGTTCCTAATATATTTTCAGCGTATTCCATATCCAATTTTTACGGCTGCAAAGGTAGAAAAAAAAGCAGCTTTTGAAATAGGTCGGCAAAAGAGCAGTTACATTACCTGTTTAATCGAACTTCATGGCTTTTACCGGGGAGATCCGAGTAATGATGTAAGAAGGCACCAGCAGCATAAGCATGCAAAGAAGAAGGGTTCCAATATTCACCCCGAGAATGTATTCCCAGCCAATATAAACGGGAGCTTCAGTTACGTAGTAAGTTTCAGGATCGAGAGGGATCAGCTTCAGGTATTTTTGGGCGAACAACATTCCCAAACCTATGAGATTTCCCCAGAAAAGACCTAATAAGATCAGGTATCCGGCATTGTACAGAAATATTTTTCTCACACTCCAGTCGTTACTGCCCAAAGCCTTCAGGATCCCGATCATTTGAGTGCGTTCCAGGATAAGAACCAGTAATGCCGTGATCATGTTGATGCCAGCGACCAGGATCATAATTCCAATAATGAGGGCAATATTGAAATCGAAAAGAGATAACCATTCAAAAATGGAATAGTATTTCTGTTTTATGGTTCTTGTGTCCAGAAAGGAGCCGGTATTTTCGTAGATCTCCCGTCCTTTTTGATCCAACTGACTAAAATCATTAAGAAATATTTCAAAATTTCCAACCTCATTCTTTTCCCACTTATTAAGCCGTTGAATGTGACGAATATCGGCCAAAAGATACAGCTCGTCAAATTCCTGAAAACCGGAACTATAAATTCCTTTTATCTCAAAAGCCCTTAGTAATGGCGTTTTCCGGCTCTCATCTCTTAAAAAATAAGTGATCACCTTGTCCCCCACCTTGAATCCGAGCCTGTTGGCGGTATATTGAGAGATCAACACCTGCTCATTGAGCCCGTCCGAATAATCGGGCAGCTCCCCTTCTACCAGAAAATCTTTAAAATAATCCCATTTATAATCGGCTCCCACTCCTTTGACGATGATCCCTTCAAAGTCGGTCGCCGTTCTTATTACACCACCTTTGTACGCTGTCGCCTGCACATGGTCTACGCCCTCCACTGAAGTAAATTCAGGATAAAAATCCTGTTCCAGGGAGATAGGCTTCAGGGATACCTGGGAATTGTTGTTGTCGTAGTTTGAAATTGTCACATGCCCTGTAAAAGCAGACATTTTCTCCCTGATCTTTTGTTGCAAGCCTATGCCGGTAGCGAAAGACACCAGCATCATGACCACTCCGATAGCGATAGCTACAATGGCTATTTTTATTATCGGGGCCGAAATGCTACTTTTGTGTTGCTTCGCACCAATCAGGCGTTTGGCTATAAAAAATTCAAGGTTCAAGAACTCGTGTATGTTTTTAAGATTTTTCAAAAGTACATTTTTATTCCTACTTATTACGGTCACCGCCTGCGGAAACACCACGACTGAAAAAGAACAGGAAAAAGTACCTGCTGAAGGATCCCTTCAGCAGAAAAAAGAAATTATTACCGGTGCCGAAAGATTTTCGGAGTACCTGCCCCTGTTGAAAGATAAAAACGTCGGAGTTATTGGCAACCAAACCAGTATCATCACTACGGAAGGTGGCCCGGTCCATCTGGTAGACACCTTGCTGGCAAGAGATGTGAATGTAGTAAAGGTTTTTGCGCCCGAACACGGTTTTCGAGGAACTGCCGATGCCGGAGAAGTGATCAGGGACGGAGTGGATACAAAAACAGGTCTGCCCATTATTTCGCTCTACGGCAACAATAAGAAACCATCTGCCGAACAATTAAAAGGTCTCGATATTCTCATTTTTGACATCCAGGATGTGGGGGTTCGTTTTTACACTTACATTTCCACACTTCATTATGTGATGGAAGCCGCCGCCGAAAATAACATTCCCGTTCTGGTCTTGGATCGTCCTAATCCAAACGGTCATTATATTGATGGTCCTATCCTTGAGCCGGCAAATAAAAGTTTTGTAGGAATGCACACCGTACCCGTTGTGCATGGCCTTACCATGGGAGAATATGCCGCCATGATCAACGGTGAGAAATGGCTGGAGAATGAAATTCAGGCAGACCTCCGGGTGATCAAAATGCAGAATTACGATTCTAATGCACCTTATAATTTACCTGTAAAACCTTCCCCCAATTTGCCAAACGCACAGGCGATCAATCTCTATCCGAGTATTTGCTTTTTTGAGGGTACAAATGTCAATGCCGGAAGGGGCACCAGCAAACAATTCCAGGTTTTTGGCTCTCCCTTTTTACCAAAAGACAAATACCCATACTCTTATGTTCCCGAATCCAACGAAGGTGCTAAATCTCCAAAGCACCTCGGAAAAACCTGCTTCGGAAAAGATCTTTCCGATCATCCCAGGCTCGACAGGATCAACCTGGAATGGCTCATCAATACTTATAAAAACACCTCCGACAAAAAAGTTTTCTTCAATAGCTTCTTCACCAAACTTGCCGGTACCACAAACCTTCAGAAGCAAATTGAAGCCGGAATGACCGAAGAAGAGATCAGGCAGACCTGGGAAAGCGGATTAGAAGGATTTCAAATCATAAGAAAGAAGTATTTGCTGTACGATTAAGGGTTGTTGCCTGTTGCCTGTTGCCTGTTGCCTGTTGCCTGTTGCCTGTTGCCTGTTGCCTGTTAAAATCTAAATAAAGTGGCTGAAAAAAAGTAAATTAAGTGACTAATTTTTCAAACCTATGGCAGATTCTTATTATCAACTGGAGATATATCAAAAGTCTATGGATCTTTTTTATACCACACACCGCCTCAGCCACACCTTACCGAAAAGTGAGTTGTATGAACTCGGCAGTCAAATAAGAAGGTCTTGTGACAGAATAAATACCAACATTGTTGAAGGATACGGCCGCAAACGGTACAAAGCTGATTTTATAAAGTTTCTGGTCTACGCACATTCCAGTTGCGATGAGACCAAAAATCATTTTAAAAAAATCTCTTTTCTCTATCCTGAACTGGTAAAAGATCATTTATATCTTAAAGAAGAATTTGACACTCTGGGAGCCAAGATCTTTAGCTTTATCAAATACGTAGAGAAAAACTGGAAAACCTAAATTAACAACAATCAGTTACAGTTAGACAAATTTGAACGGGGAACCGGCAACTGGCAACAAAGCGGCTATTTAAGTAAGCGCTTTTTCATCTCTTCCACTATATTGAATGCTGCAGGGCAAATGGCTACATTTTTCATGGTGAGGTTACTTATCTTGTGGAAATCTTTGCGGTTGGTATGCGGGAATTCGCTGCAGGCTTTGGGCCTTACCTCGTAGATGAGACAGTAATTATCGGCATCGAGGAAGGTACAGGGGACCTGCTGCAACACGTAATCATTATCTTCATCTATCCGCAGATAATTTTCAATGAACTGCTGCGGCTTTAACTTAAGATGTTTGGAAATACGCTCAATGTCTTTGTTGGTAAAGAGAGGCCCTGTGGTCTTGCAACAGTTGGCACATTTTAGACAATCGGTTCGTGAGAATTCCTCGTCATGAATTTCTTGCATTTCCCGGTCCAAATGTCTGGGAGGCTTCTTTTTAAGCTTCGAAAAAAACTTTTTATTCTCGTTATGCTTATCTTTGGCTCTTTGCGGGAGCCCATTAATCTCTTCCTGCATGATGCAAAGATAAAAAGAACCTTAGCTTGAACAACGAAAAAAACCATCCCGATATCTTCGGAAATGCCATTAAAGCCTTTTTTGAACATGGCGATGATGAAGACATCACTGTACATTCCCCCGATTTTGATGACGATCTCATTCCTGTTTCCTATCTCTTCAGAAGTTATAGAGAAATGCCGCCAATAGAAAAAAGGGCACTTGATCTTTGCAACGGGCGGGTACTCGATGTTGGCTGCGGCGCCGGAAGTCATTCGTTGCATCTGCAACAGGAGAAAAAACTGAAGGTCACCGCGATCGACACTTCAAAAGGGGCTATTGAAGTTTGCCAAAAAAGGGGAATTGCCGATGCCCGAAATATCGCATTCGAAGATCTTTCCGAAGAAAAATTTGATACTATCCTTCTCTTAATGAATGGAACCGGTATAGTAGGAAAAATGAAAAACCTGGATGACTTTTTCAATAAATTAAAGGACCTTCTAAATTTAGGTGGACAGGCACTTATTGATTCATCAGACCTTATTTACCTCTTCGATACCGATGAGGACGGCGGGGTGTGGGTAGATGCGGCCGGGGGTTATTACGGCGAACTGGTTTACAGCCTTAGCTATAAAGGAGAAACTTCTGCCATTTTTGACTGGCTTTACCTCGACTTTGAATCCTTGTCTTTAGCGGCTGCAAAGAATGGCTTTGCCTGTGAACTGGTAAAAAAAGGAAAACATTATGATTACCTGGCAAAACTAAGCTTAAATGAAAAATAGACTTTCTCTACTGCTGGTCCTGTTTTTACTGCTCACCGGCGGATGTTCTACAGATGAAATTGCGCCTGATGACCAGCCTTTGGGGGTCTCGGCAAGATCATTTTTAAGCGATGAGGCTTTCGCCTCCCTGGTGGTAGAGGTAGCCTACGTTATCGGGTATGAACCTTCTGCCACTTCTCTTAGCGCCGTAGAGAGCTTTTTACAAACCTACCTGAACAAACCCGGAGGCATAGATGTCGTGACCCGCGCAATTCCTGCTCCCGACAAAGGCACCTACTCCATTTCGGAGATCATTGAAATTGAAAAAACCCATCGCACGGTCTTTACTTCAGGCAAAAAGCTTTCGGCTTTTGTCTTTATTGCTGATGATAAAAGTACTTCATCTACAAGTGAGGAATGGGTATTAGGAAAAGCCTATAAAAATACCTCTATGGTCATTTTTGAAAAAGAGATCAGGGAACTTTCCGAAAGAACAGGAATATCGAGCAGCCAAATTCAGCAGGTTACCATAAAACACGAATTCGGTCATCTTTTCGGACTGGTCGACAACGGTACTCCGGCGCAATCAGATCATGTATATGAAGACCCCAATGATTCGAGCGAGAAAGGACATTGTAACGTAGCCAGTTGCCTCATGGCCCAAAACCTGGATTATGAACGGGCGGGAAACCTCACACTTGGTGAGCAGTGCCACATAGACCTCATAGCCAACGGCGGCAAATAAAAGAGCCTGCTCAAAAGAACAGGCTCAAAAATTTCCTTTTCGGCACTTCTCTTAATATACCTTTTTTCCTCCCAGGTAAGTTGAATTCACCTTCACATCTGGAATCTCAATTTCGGGAATTTCCATGATATCCTGTTCTAAGATCACAAAATCGGCAAACTTTCCGGGTTCGATGCTGCCTTTTTCCTCCTCTTCAAAATTACTGTAAGCGGCCCAGATGGTCATCCCCTTTAATGTCTCTTCTCTTGAAAGGGCCTGTTCCTTCATATAGCCCCCATCGGGAAAGTCTTGTGTGTCTTTCCTTGCCACGGCAGCATAGAATGTGAGGAAGGGACTCACCTTTTCAACCGGGAAGTCTGTTCCCAGAGCGATGACACCCGCCTGGTCGAGTAATTTCTTATAGGCGTAGGCTCCTTTTTCCCTTTTCTCGCCCAGCCTGTCCTTGGCCCAATACATATCACTGGTGGCATGAGTGGGCTGCACAGACGGAATGATATTTTTACTGAAGTAATGAAAATCCTCCTGGTCGATCACCTGTGAATGTTCCACTTTCCACCTGCTATCTTCGGAAGGATCCAAGAGGGAATCATAAGTCTTTAAGACCACGTAATTGGCCGAATCTCCAATGGCGTGGGTATTCATTTGATATTCGGAACGGGCGATACGGGCAGCTGTTTTCTTGAAATCCTCAACCGAAGAAAGCAGCGCTCCAAAATGGTTGTGCTTATCTGAATATGGTTCCTTCAACGCGGCTCCCCTGGATCCTAAAGCCCCATCTGCATAGAATTTTACAGATCGTACATTAAGTTTATTGGTTTTTATGGGATCCCGATCAAGATAGTATTCCAAATTTTCGGGGGTATTGCTGATCATCGCATAGATTCTTATATCCAGTTTTCCGGCCTGTTGCAGACTGTCGATCAACTCAATGGTTTCGCGATCAAGGCCTGCATCGTTGATAGTGGTTAAACCGTATTGAAAAGCCTGTTCCTGGGCGTCAAGCAGGGCAGTTATTTCATCTTTGACAGTTGGCTTTGGAATGGCATTTTCTACCAGGGCCATGGGGTTATCGATCAATATGCCCGTCAGTTTCCCGTCCTTTTTCTCGATCTCCCCTCCTTCCGAAGGTGTGTCAACTGTTATTCCAGCGGCATCAAGAGCAGCCTGGTTGGCCAGTAAGGCGTGTCCGTCAATACGGGTGATGGCTACGGGTGTATTTGGAAAAAGCACATCTAAAGTGTCCTTTACCGGAAATTCCTTTACTTCCCAGTCGTTCTGGTCCCAACCGCGACCTACAATGAAGTCGGCATTTTTTTCCTTCTGAAATTCGGTTATTCGTGTAACCACTTCCTCAAAGCTGTCGGTTTCGGTGAGATCTACTCTTTGCAATTGCATCCCGAGTCCGTAGAAATGGGCATGAGCATCAATAAGTCCAGGTAATACAGCTTTTCCCTGGACGTCAATTTTTTCTTTAGCCATGTATTTTTCCAATAAAGCTTCCGAGGCCCCTATTTCAACGAACTTACCGTCCTTGACGGCAAAAGCTTCAGCTTTGGAAAAATCGGGATCTACCGTGTATATTTTAGCATTGACCACCAGCAGGTCTACTTCTTCTTTCTTTTCGCAAGAAGCGAGCATTCCGAAGAAGAGAGAAACAAAGAGTATTTTTTTCATAATTTCAACTAGATTTAGGTAAAAATAAAAAATGCGCCCTTAAATCAGGGCGCATTTGACTTTAATTAAATTTTTATACTGATTACCAACTTGTCAACGCATCGATAATCACGGCACGTATTTCTTCGTTAGCACCTGCTGCTAGGGCAACCGAAATGAAAAGACCAATCATTGCAGCCGAGAAGTCCCTAAAGATCATTTTCCCAGCTTTCTTACGATGTTTCTTACCTTTCTTGGTTCTGGCGAGGCTGATCGCGATCTCACGTCCTCCAATCACCCCAAGGAAAACCCAGGTAGTACTCATTGGTACCGTACTGATGAACAACTTGTAGATCAACAGAATCACATACGTAGCATCCACAAGAGTTGCCGCTCTCACGTCTGAGATCCTTGCTTTCTCACTAACAACCTCCTGGATCTTATCCCCTCTCAGGTAAAATAATAATCCCAGACCAGCAAAAATAGTTAATGCGAAGATCGAGAATTGGAACACATCAAGCTGTCTAGGTAAGAAGACCGCGATGTTCGCGCCATCCTGCATCACCCATACACCCCAAAGTGTACCCGAAACAACCCATTGAACAATATTCCAGCTCTTATTGAACTTTCGGCTTTTAAAGTATTTCTTGATAAGATTATAGGAGAAGTACCAAACAAGGAAGGATAGCACAAACGCCATTATATATCCTGTCCAACTCTTCCATACTACCGAAGTGATCCCAGATGTATTCGCACTGAACACACTCAAAATAAGGAAGGTGGTCGATACCGGCATTCTCATCCTGGTTAGAATAAGCAATACTAATGGTGCGATGATCTGGAAGAAACTAAAGGTTTCAGGGTGCGGATATTTCGTAGTTCCGTCAGAACTTAAAAGCCTTTGATAGGTAACATCCCCGTCAAAATAAACCCAGCTAAAAGTGACTGTTAGGAGAAATATCCCTCCAATGAACAACCAAAGTTTCCACCACTGTTTGTCCTTATTACTCTCGATAAATGTACCCAGCGATTGAATACTGTCATTGGCTACTGTTGCATAGGCTGCAAAAAAGAAACCAAGCCACATTCCGGTCTGACTTCCCGCCATTATTCCGGCCAATGCAAGGCCAATTATTACAATAAACAGGAACGTCTTTTCCTGTACCATAAAGTCCAGGATGTTCAAATAGGGCCTGTCTCTTTTCACCCTGGTAAATTTCCCTTTTTTTGCCATTTTATTAGTAAGGTTAAATCAATTGAAAAAATAGGTAAAATATTCTCATTTTCAGAGACCGCGAAAATACAGACTTACATGCAATTTCAGTTTTATTCCAATGTTATGTAATTGTTAAGAAAGCTTTAACATTGAGAAATCGCAAAATCATAGGGCTAAAAACGAAAAAAGCCCCCTTAACGGAAGCTTTTCTGTGGGCAATGAGGGATTCGAACCCCCGACCCCCTCGGTGTAAACGAGGTG
>CAZNFK010000055.1:0-16363 GCA_964572365.1 uncultured Flavobacteriaceae bacterium
GTATCTTTTTGCCGCTTAGTACAGACATTTGTTATTCTTCGCTTTTAGTATTGCGATAGTAGATCTTGTCTTCCAACCACTCCTGAACTGCTAAAGCATGTGGTTTAGGCAGTTTCTCATAGAACTTGGAAACTTCGATCTGCTCCTTGTTTTCGAATATCTCATCAAGGCTGTCGTTGTAAGTAGCAAATTCATCTAACTTCTCCAGCAACTCTTTTTTAATTTCAGAGTTGATCTGTGTAGCCCTTTTGGAAATCACAGAGATGGCCTCGTAAATGTTGTTAGTCGGCGCATCAATTGAATTTTTATCCAAAGTAATGGTATTCACAGGCGCATCAGTCTTCTTTAAATCTATCATTGTTACTTCTTCTTGATTATAAATTTTGTTCTTTTTCGGTTATATCTGTAAAAGCAGCCTCGGCTTCAGAAACAAATTTTCCTTCGGGATAATAACGCAAATAATCTTCATAATAATTGCGGGCTTCCTTCAGTCTTTCGGGCATGGCGTATGCGTAACTGTTAATGGCATATTGATATGCTGAATCAAACTTATAGAAAAACGCCAGCTCCCTGAACGGGGAACCCGGATACTCTAAAATGAAGTTATTGAAGGCAGTTATGGCCGCCTTATAATTACGCGTATGGTGATATTGCTTGGCGATCTCGTAAGCTTTCTTTTCCAGTTTCACCCGAAGTTCTGTTACCAGCTCATTTGCTTCCTCCAGCTTTTCACTTTCGGGAAAACGGTTTATATAAGCCTGTAATTTCTCGATAGCTTTGTGAGTATCTGCCTGGTCAAGGTCATATCTTGGTGAAAGAAAATAGTAGCTTTTAGCACCTTTAAATGCAGCCTCATCCAATTTCTCACTTTGCGGATAGGTCTCAACAAAACGTTCAAATTGATAACCGGCGAGATAATAATCTCCAAGTTCATAATAGGTATCGGCATAAATGAACATTAATTTTTGAGCCTGGGGTTTCCCGCGGTACTCCGGCACGATCTGTTCAAATATGCGAAGGGCTTTTTTAAATTTCCTGCTTGTATTTCCTTCTCCCGCTTTGGCTTCATTGTACAACTGTTCTGCAGTGGTGTACTTCAAACCGGTATCCTTACTCTTTAGGACCTTTTGATACTCGCTACAGGAAGTGGCGACAATGACAATGCTTAAAAGGAGGATTATTTTCTTCATTCTATTTATTAACATCTGGCAAAAATACTCTTTTCTACCTTATTATAAAAACTTTAGTTCCTTCAGGAATTACAGGCACTTTCAGCAATTCTGCTGATCTTAATTCAGCAGAAAACTAAAAATTATCCACAAAGGAATTTATCTTTTCGGTCAGGTTTTCACTCGCTTTCACCAGTGGCAATCTCAAGGTGTTCTTGCAGATCCCATGTTTGGCGAGCAGGGCTTTGATCCCAACCGGATTTCCTTCAGCAAATATAAGGTCAATCGATGGGGCTATATCATAGTGCAGTTTATAAGCATTATCTACATCTCTCTCCAGGCCTAACCTTACCATTCGCGAAAATTCCGCAGGGAAACCCTGGCCTATTACCGAAATGACCCCGTGCCCCCCGGCCAGTACCATGGGTAACGTGATCATGTCATCTCCCGAAATAACCAGGAAACCTTTTGGAACAAGACTTATCAGGTTCATTGCCTGCACCATATCACCGGCAGCTTCTTTGATTCCAATGATATTTTTGAAATCTTCTGCCAGCCTCTTCACAGTAGCCGGAAGTATATTAGAAGCCGTTCTCCCCGGAACATTGTAAAGGATGACCGGTTTGGGTGACGCGGCGGCTACAGCTTTATAGTGCTGATAAATCCCCTCCTGCGAAGGTTTGTTATAGTATGGAGAGACAGAAAGTATGGCCTCAAAATCAGAAAGATCAATAGTATTAAGCTCTTCCACTACTTTAGAGGTACAGTTACCGCCAACGCCCAACACGAGGGGGATCCTGCCTTTATTTTCCTCTACTACAGCAGCTATTACCTGTTTTTTCTCTTCTGTTGTCAAGGTTGCGCTTTCACCTGTAGTACCCAGCACCACCATATAATCTATCCCGTTCTCTACCTGGAAATTTACCAGTTTTTTCAAAGCTTCAACATCCACTTGCAGATCATCTGTAAAGGGGGTGATCAACGCTACACCGGTACCAATAAATTTTTCCATTATTCTGTTTTATTTAAAATGTTCAAATATTTTTTCAATTCGGCGATAAAAATGTCAACTTCCCCAAACCCGGTGGAGATCAGCATATCGAAAAGACCGGCAGAACTTGAACCTTCTGTACGCCCCACTTTCAATCCTGCATTAGCGACAGAAACGAGAAGAGCCGCCAGTTTATTATCTGTTTCAGTAAAGGAGATCAACACATCCATTTCTCGTTGTGCGAAGCCCGTGATCTCTCCATTACGGATCTTGCCGTTCCAGCCAAGATCCTTACGGGTAAACACCAGCCCCTGAAATTCATCTCCCTTCTGCCCTTCATCTTTGCACACCACCACCTGGAAATTAGTGTCCCGTAAATTGAGATCTTCCTGAAGTCGTAGAAATTTATTCTTAAGGCCTTCGTCATCACGATCAAGGATCACCCCTATTCGCTGACTTTGTTTCTCCTCCCCCGAAAGGGATCTTTTAATAGCTGCCGCCATTCTTCTTTTGGCAACTCCAATCTTTAGGTTTGAAAGCATAGGGTGCAAAATTAGGTATTAAAAAAACACAAAAAGAAGAGTTCAAAGAGAATTTCTCTATACAAGGTGTAAGAGGCGCAGTTTTTTCTCCGGCGTCACAAAAAAGAGCAGGGCAAGCTTGATGGCCGCGAACCTGATAAGAGAGCCCACGATCTCCACACTCAGATCGGGAAAGTAAAACACCTCCATATCCCTGAAAACATCTGCGAAGATGAACGAAATGGTTAGGCACATGAAGAATACCGATTTTTTGGAAAAGGAATTAAGGTAATAGATAAGAGCTATTACTGCCAGGATAAGGATATTCAGATAATAAATAATGTAATAGGACAACAGAAAGCCGTCTGAAAGATTACGTTCCAGCTCAAGGACGTGAAGAGAAAGCAAATAGGCATAAATTGCAACCACTGCAACGAAATACAAGGACATGAATCTGCTGCCTTTCTCGTATTCTGTATGTTTAATGGCTTCTCTTACTAGGAATATATAGCACCCTATCCAAAGACCTATGCTGATATAACTAAAGAACCAGGTTTGGTGAAAAAAACTCAGAGTGTTCGCCGCGACCAAAAAAATCAGAAATGCGTAAAGATTGTAATTCCCAACCGGAAGCTGTTTATAATAGTAGGCAAGCAGCGGCAGAATAAAAAGAAAATCCCCGGATTTTTCAAGCCAGAAGTTCTCCTGAAAAATACCTATAACATTTGCTGTAACAGCCCCTACCACCAGTAAAGCAAAAAAGTATTTTTGTTTCATACTTCAGAAATTACCGCAATATATGAATTTCGGCTTTTCGTAATTTGATATGTTATTTTTTTAGATAAAAGGTTGATAAAACCCGATAAAAGTAGGCTTAGAAGTAGGGAATATCTGCCGATCTTCTTCTGTTTAAGCCATGCTCCACAAGAGCGTAATATGCGATCACATGGAATAACGGATAGAATATCTCCACGCTGATATCAGAAATTACATACGTTTTAAAAAAAAGGGAAATTTCAGAAACCAGTAACGATGCCGAAGCCAGCATAAGCCAAAGAGATGCGTAGTGCGATTTCAGCAAATAAGCGGTAAAAGTAAGGGCCAGTAGAAAAATAAGAAGGAAGAGATAGGTGTAAGCCCTGAATTTCACATCGGTTATCACTTCCGGAACCAGTTCTGCAATGGTATAAAATAAAAAAGCTAAAAAACCATACATGATAAATAGAGAGATCCATTCTACGAAATGGACTTTTGCTTTTGGAAATCCGGTTATGGCAAATCCATAAATGATTACAAGTCCTGCGAGAAAAGCAGTGATCGTGAAGTAATTAAAATTCAGAAAATCATATAAAATAAAAATATCCCGAATGTAAAAAAAGACTAAGGCCAGCACCAGAAGTATGAACCAGTTTTTGGTTTTATATCGATAATATAGGATAAGCACCGGTACGAGAAGGTAGTTTGCCGCAATAGTCAAGTATTGAAGATCAAACAAGGAACCAATGATGAAGGCCACTGCCGTAAAAAGGAATCCTAAAAAGACTTTTTTACTTGTCTTCACTCCGTTCTTGGTTAAAATTTGGTTCAATAGATATTCTTAAGACCTTTCAATTAAGGTGAAAAATAGGATTTTTTTCGATATCCGGACACAACAAGAGCAAAAAAGTAGGAAAAACCTCCTTTCCTGGAGAAATTTCGTATTAGCTTGTTCAGAAAAAAGATAAAAATTTATTTTTGTCCAGGCCTTCATTCCCTGACTTATGAAAAAACATTTTTTCTTCCTGCTCCTTAGCCTGGTTTTTACCATTTCCTGTAAAAACAGTAAAGTTTACGAAGTTTCCCAAATTACAGGAAAACAACTCCCTGTTAGCGATTCTATACCTGAGAATGATGCTATTTCTGAATACATCAGGCCCTTTAAAGAACATATTGACCAGGAAATGAATGCTGTTTTGGCTTTTTCCCCTTTTGACCTGGTGAAGACCGATGGAGAGCTCAATACCGCGATAGGAAATATGATGGCCGATGCGGTGATGGATCTTTCCAACCCCGTTTTCAAGAAACGCACCGGCAATTCAATAGACATCGTGCTTTTGAACCATGGCGGAATTAGATCATCTGTCGAAAAGGGCGATATCACCACCCGCACCGCTTTCCAAATTATGCCTTTTGAAAATGAGGTGGTAGTCGCCAAAATGAAAGGAGAGGCCGTAAGAGATCTTGTGCATTATTTGATCGACGCAGGGGTTGCTCATCCTGTTTCTGGAATAGAACTGGTCCTTAACAGCAAAAATGCGATCAAAAAATTGTTGATACAGGGAAAACCTGTTGAAGATGACAAAAATTACTATGTAGCGACCAACGATTATCTGTTGCAAGGAGGAGACAACATGGCGTTTTTTTCAAAAGCCATAGAGGTCACCCCCCTGAATTATAAGATCAGGAATTTGCTGATCGATTATTTTAAAAAGCACGACACCATAGCTCCTGTGAAAGACTCACGCTTTATCAAATTGAAATGAACAGAAGGAACTTCATAAAAAAATCGGCTGCTGCCGGTACCTTGGTTGGAATTGGCAGTTTTGGACTTTTATCTTTTTCTGCGGAAGATAAAAGAAAACATATTACCATTCTGCACACCAATGACACCCATAGCCATATTGAACCTTTTAGTCCAGACCATGCCGAATATCCAAATATGGGAGGGGTAGCAAGAAGATACAGTTTGGTTAGCAGCATTCGAAAGGAAAACCCGAATACTTTATTACTGGATGCCGGAGACATTTTTCAGGGCACCCCTTATTTCAATTTTTACGGTGGTGAACTGGAATTCAAACTCATGTCAAAAATGGGATATGATGCTGCAACAATTGGAAACCATGACTTCGACAACGGTATAGACGGCCTGCTCGCCCAGCTACCCAATGCAGACTTTCCTTTTGTAAATGCCAATTATGATTTTACCAATACCGTACTGGAAGGAATGGTCAATCCCTATAAAGTGTTCACCAGGGATGATGTAAAAATAGGAGTATTTGGAGTGGGGATAGAATTACAAGGACTCGTGAGTAAAAAACTTTACAAAGAGACCCGGTATCTCGACCCGGTGGAAATGACCCGTGAAACTGTGGCCCGTTTAAAAAATGAAGAAAAGTGCGAATTGATCATATGTCTATCCCATTTAGGTTACCATTATAAAGACGAAAAGATTAGTGATCTTCAACTTGCCGCTAATACAAAAGACATTGATCTTATTATTGGAGGCCATACTCACACCTTCTTACCCAAACCCACCGTTGTAAAAAACAGTGAAGAAAAGAACGTACTGGTAAACCAGGTGGGATGGGCCGGAATCAACCTGGGAAGAATTGATTTCTTCCTGGACCGCAACGGAAAAAAAGAAGGTCAGGGCCGCAGCATAATCATCTAATCTCCTTTTTTAACCCTTTTTTAAAGCTTTTCCTCTAAAGAGAAAATAATTTTATAGCTTTACTATATCCCCCTATTTTTACGAATTTACTCTTCCATAGTTCCAAATGAAACTCTGGCAGATTGATCCTGTGTGAAATTTATTCCAATTAACATAAATGCTGCCTACAAACTAACCTCTAATGAAAAACAGTGACCTATTGAAATATTCCTATTTCCTGTTGTTTCTGTTTCTGTATTTTGGATATCCTTTTCATTTAAATGCACAGGAAGATCAACACATAAGAATTGGAGTGTATGATAACCCTCCCAAGATTTTTATAAATGACAAAGGTGAAGCCGATGGCATTTTTATAGATCTCCTGGAGGTGATCACAGAAAAAGAGAATCTTCAGCTGGAGTATGTGACCGGGGAATGGAATGAGCTGAAGCAAATGCTTTCTCTGAACAAGATCGATATTTTACCCGATGTCGCCTATTCCGAAGAACGCGACTCACTTTATATTCTCAACGCGGTACCGGTGCTGAGCTCGTGGCTGGAGGCATACACACTTCAGAATTCTCAAGTTCATTCTCTGAACGATCTCCAGAATAAAAAAATCGGGGTTCTAAAGGGATCTGTACAGGAAGAGTTCTTTGAACAATTTGCACAAAAGAACCTGAAATTAAAGTATCAGGTCTATACCTATGAGGACTACACAACTTCAATTAAAGCCCTGCGCCAAAAAGAGATAGATGTGCTTGTTGCTTCCCGCTTTTTCTATTTCACAGATCATGTTAACGGAAAAATTACTTCCACCGGGATCATTTTCAGACCCTCTGAGTTGCACTTTGCCTTTTCACAAAATGTTGATCCGCTTTTAATATCCCAAATTGACCGGGAACTTTCAGCCTTAAAGAATAATCCGCGATCAAAATATTACCAGATACTGCATTACTGGTTTGATCCTCCTCAAAAAACGAAAGTTCCTGATTACCTCTGGTGGATCTTCGGAATAATTCTGTTTTTATTATTGAGCATCATAGGGTTTATGATGTTGCTGCGATACCAGGTCAAGCTCAAGACCAAGGCCCTATGGAAAAGAAACCGGCAACTTACACAGGCCAAAGAAAAAGCAGAAGAACATGAGCGGCTCAAAACTATTTTTCTTCAGAATATGTCACACGAGATAAGAACTCCAATGAATGGGATCATTGGATTTTTGGAACTTCTTAAGGAACCTGAGCTGGATTCTGATACCCGTAAAAAATATATAGAGATCGTGATCAAAAGTGGAAAACGCCTGCTCACCACGATCAACAATATCATTGAGATCTCGAAAATTGATTCTCACCAGATTGCTGTACATCCTTCAAGAGTGAATATTCCCGATGTAATGGAGTTCTATTTCAACTTTTTCCAACCCCAGGCAAGGGAGAAGAAGATCGACCTGAAGTTATCTCAAAAACTGGATGAGACGAACGGAATCATTGAGACCGATAAATTCATCTTTGACAATATCCTCACGAACCTAATTGGAAACGCGATTAAATTCACAGATCAGGGATATGTGGAGTTCGGGAATTTTAAAAAAGGGGAAGATCTGATCTTTTATGTCAAAGATACCGGTGTTGGCATTCCAACCGAAAGGCACAAAGCCATTTTTAAGCGTTTTGTACAGGCAAACCTTAACATTACCCGGCCTCATGAAGGCTCTGGCCTGGGACTGGCAATCGTAAAAGCCTATGTCAAAGCTTTGCAGGGAAATATTTGGCTGGAGTCTGAAGAAAACAAAGGCAGTACCTTTTACTTCTCTATACCTTATAAACCTGCAGAACAAAAAGACCTCATCGAAAACGGAAACCATATTTTTGAGGCCAGTACCAAACCGCTGAATATCCTTATCGCAGAAGATGACAATATTAGCTATTTGTTTATCAGTCAGATACTTAAACGTCCCGAGATTAGCATTATCAGAGCCAAATCGGGAATGGAATGTGTTAACTTACTGCGAGAGCATCCAGAGATCGACCTAGTGCTCATGGATATTAAAATGCCCGAGATGAACGGAATTGAAGCGACCAAAGAGATCAGGTCCTTTAACCAATCTGTTCCCATAATAGTGCAAACAGCTTACACCTCCTCGGGCGATAAGGAAAAAGCTCTGGAAGCCGGTTGCAACGACTACATCACCAAACCAATAGACAAGGAACGCCTGCTGCAATTAATAAGAAAATACACCTGAGCACTCAAAAAGGTTTCTATTTCAGCATTTTCAGGAAGTCTTCTTCACTGATGATGGGAATCCCAAGATTCTCGGCCTTTGCATGTTTACTCGGCCCCATGTTCTCCCCGGCCACCACATAACTTGTCTTTGATGAAATGGAACCGGAAACTTTGCCGCCGTTATCCTCGATCATTTTTTTGAGGTCATTTCGGGACATGGAGAAAACTCCTGACACTACAAAGGTCTGTCCTTTCAGTTTATCGGTCTGGTTGGCCAGTTTTTCAGCAGAAATGGCTAACTGCACGCCATAGCCTTTCAGCCGTTCTACAGTTTGCTTATTTTCTTCGGAAGCAAAGAATTCCACCACACTCTCAGCAATGCGCTCCCCTATCTCGTCTATATTTTCAAGTTCGGTTTTTGATGCCTTCATCAGCGCATCAATGTTCTTGAAATGTGCGGCCAGTTTCTTGCCAACTGTCTCTCCTACATATCTAATTCCCAGGGCGAACAAAACCCTCTCAAAAGGGATCTCTTTTGACTTTTCAATTCCTTTTATAAGGTTATCGGCAGATTTTTCGGCCATTCGCTCCAGCGGAAGGATCTGCTCTTTTTTAAGTTCATACAGATCGGCATAATTACCAATTAGGCCTTCATTCACAAGAAGCGCAACGGTTTCCCCTCCCAGGCCTTCTATATCCATAGCTTTGCGGGAAATAAAATGCTGGATCCTGCCTATGATCTGGGGCGGACAACCATTGAAATTAGGACAATAATGTTGTGCCTCTCCTTCGTTTCTCACCAGTTGGGTTCCACATTCGGGACAATTCGTAATATATTTCGTGGGATGCGACTGGGGATCTCTCTTTTTGAAATTTACACCAATGATTTTAGGGATGATCTCGCCCCCTTTTTCCACATAAACCTCATCTCCTTCTCGAATATCCAGCTTTTCGATCTGGTCCGCATTATGTAGAGAAGCTCTTTTCACCACTGTTCCCCCAAGCTGCACCGGTTCTAGATTGGCTACCGGAGTGATGGCACCGGTTCTTCCTACCTGATAAGAGATCTTATTAAGCCTGGTAGCCACCTGCTCTGCCTGAAACTTATAGGCCATCGCCCATCGCGGCGATTTTGAGGTGTATCCCAATTCTTCCTGTTGGTACAGGTCATTTACCTTCACCACCACTCCATCTGTCTCGTAAGGGAGGTCATGACGGTGAATATCCCAATAGTTGATGTATTTTAAAACTTCATCAAGATCTTTTGCGAGTATGGCTTCTTCGGGTACCTTAAACCCCCACTCCCTGGCCTTCTCCAGGCTTTCATACTGGGTTTTAATTCCCAATTTGTTGCCTTTTAAACCATAGAGCAGACAATCCAGCGGCCTTCTGGCCACTTCGGCACTATCCTGCAACTTCAAGGTTCCCGATGCGGTGTTACGAGGGTTGGCATAAGGTTCCTCCCCCGCTTCAACCCGGGCGGCATTAAGGTGGGCGAAACCTTCATAAGGCAAAACTATTTCCCCGCCAATTTCAAATTTTTCAGGATAATCTCCTTGAAGCCGAAGAGGCACCGAACGGATCGTTCTTACATTATTGGTAACATCATCTCCTTTAATGCCGTCTCCACGGGTCACTGCCTGTTTGAATTCTCCATTTTCATAAGTGAGACTAATGGATGCCCCATCATATTTCAATTCACAGGTATAATTCACTTCCCCGTCAACCATTTTCCCGATCCTCTTTTCCCAGTTTTCCAGGTCTTCTTTAGAATAAGAATTATCCAGGGAGTACATGCGATGTTCATGCACCACGGTCGCAAAACTCTTGGTCACCGCTCCTCCAACCCGTAACGTGGGAGAGTTTTCATCATAGAACTCGGGGTGCTCTTCCTCGAGTTTTTGCAGTTCTTTTAATTTCTGATCAAATTCATAATCAGAGATCTCCGGTTTATCCAGGACGTAATATAAATAGTTGTGGTGGTGCAGTTCTTCCCGCAGCGCCATTATTTTTTCCTTTGCGTTCATAGCATTTTAAATCGGTCATTGTCAAAAGCGAGCCTTGATGAAGCTCCCTTTACAGAAAATTCTATTTCAAAGGGAGAGGCAAAAGCTGCGTCTCCGGTAGGTATCCAGTCTTTTATTTCTTTATTGATTATGATGAATAAGCCTTCGTCATCACCTGTAGCACAAAACCGCTCATAATCTCCTGTAAATTTCTGAAGCCCGAACCTGTCATTCAGAAAACGGAACTTTTCCTCGACGTTCGCGGTCGCAACGCCAATTTCACTCAAACCGAGCAGGCTTTCTTCGGAAAAATCTCCCGGTTCCATAGAAAAAAACGCTTCACGGGAAATGAATTCCACGATGTTTTTATCGGCATCATAGAAATAAACCGATTTAGCTTTCCACGCCGGAAACTCCACTATTTCATTTTCCTCGTCTTTGAGGATCTCCACCCGTTTTTTGAGCCAATCACGCGCGGGTTCTACCTGTTGCGGCGGAATATGAATGGCGTAATGATAAAGAGTAACCGAATCATCCTGTCTAAATTCCAGCACCGAATATCCCATTACCACCTGGAAGGATGAGGCTTTCTCATTTTTAACCGGCAGTCCCAGGATCTTTTTATAAAAATCCAGTTGCGCCTTGATCTTTGAAGTGTATAGTGTGAGAAATTCAATTTTCATGCTTAACTCCTTTTAGCATACGATCTACCCCGAAAATATCCTTTTTTAAAGAAGTAAGGAAATCTTTTTTTCTCAGTAAGGCTTCCGTTTCTTTTCCCAGGTACTGGTTGATCTCGAAAAATAAAGATCCGGAAGGCTTCAAGGCATGAACTGCCAATGCCGCGATCTTCTCGTAAAAGATCAGAGGATCCAAATCTTTCACGTAAAGTGCTGTTGCAGGTTCAAAATCCAGCACATTCCTGTTCATGTCCTTTTTTTCCAGCTCCCGCACGTAAGGAGGATTGGATACGATCACATCAAATTTTCGGTCCAGAACATCGGTGCTTAAAATGTCCTTTTTCAGGAAATCCACCTGCACTTCATTTATTGCCGCATTTTCCATGGCAATTTCCAGGGCCTTTTCTGAAATGTCAATAGCTGAAACTTTCGCCTGCGGAAGATTTTTGGCAAGAGCAATGGCAATACAACCACTACCCGTTCCTATATCAAGGATCTTGATTTCCTTTTGCTCGTTCTTCTGAAGGTCTTTAAGGATCCACTGCACCAGTTCTTCGGTTTCAGGCCTGGGTATCAAAACATCTTTTGTAACCCTGAAAGGCAAACCGAAAAATTCTGTGCTTCCGGCAATGTATTGTACAGGTTCATGCCGCTGCAGCCTTGACAACGCATCTTCAAATTTTTGAAGATCATCTCCTGACAATTCTTTGTTGGGATGCAGGGCCATGTCAAGTCTTGACATACCCAAAAACGCGTTGGAAAGGATATTAAAGAACGAGCCGATCTCTTCCCGGGGATATTCCTGCCCAAGCTTGTCCAAAAATCGCTTTTTTAAACCGGCTACTGTCATGTGATCTTTACTGATGTTTTTTCGATTCCTTCAGGAGATCACAGCTCCTTGATCATCCACATGGTGCAGTTATAGTGGCCGGTATCTCCCATTGGTTCCTTTAGGGATTCGAAACCGGTACGAGCATAAAGTTTCCTGGCACTTTCCATATAAGGAAGGGTTTCAAGATATACTTTTTTAAACCCCTCACTCTTCGCGTAAGCCAGGCAGGTTTTCATCATTTCTGCTCCTACCCCACGTCCCCGCGCTTCCGGCAAGAAGTACATCTTTTGAAGTTCACAAACCTCATCATCACCACCTTGCAAAGGCGCAATGCCAGCACTGCCAATGATCCTTCCGTCTTCTTCCACTACAAAATAGGCCATACGAGACCCATTATAAGTTTCATACATGTCATTGAGGGACACATCTTCATAGGCAGTTCCTACTTTGGGAACCCCCATTTCTACCAGGACGCTTTGAATTACAGATTTAACCTCGGCATTATCCTGAGGTTGTATTTCCCGGATTTTATAATCGCTCATTAATATAGAAGTTGAATAATGAGCGTAAAAGTACTATTTACACCTGTACCCGCCAACAGGAAGGCGGGCAAAACTAATGGCAAGCACCAATGATGATAAAGCTCTTCCTGAAAAGTGGTTTAAGATTTGAGGCTAATCCACACTAAAAAGAATATTCCACAATAGGTTCATCACTTCATACTTTAGTCCAAACCATAAAAGAAAACCTACAAAAGCAACAGATATGGCGCTCAGGAAGAGTTTATCGATCCAAAAGAAAATCTCCTTTTGAAGAAAATACCAGATTGTTTTTTCATTTCTCATAATACAAACATAAAGAATTTTCTTACATAACAATACCTTTTTTACGATAAAATACACTTTAAGACGATAAAATACACAATTAAAGGATCTTTAAAAGCTTTTCCGAACTCCTTCTCCTACATTCGGCATTCTCTCATTTATACCTATTTTTGTGCGGTGACCAAAAATGAAAAATATATTGCCCGTTGCATACAATTAGCCCAAAATGGGCTGGGTCGTACCTACCCCAATCCCATGGTGGGTAGTGTGATCGTTTATGAAGACAGGATCATAGGTGAAGGCTGGCACCATAAAGCGGGAGAACCCCATGCCGAAGTAAATGCCATAAACTCGGTTAAAGACAAAAGTCTGCTTAAGAAATCCATCATTTACGTAAGCCTGGAACCTTGCAGTCACTACGGGAAAACGCCCCCCTGCAGCAACCTCATTATTGAAACGGGTATTAAAAAGGTGGTTATTGGAACTGTTGATCCTTTTTCTGAAGTTTCGGGGAAGGGCATCAAAAAACTTTTCGATGCGGGTTGTGAGGTAATTGTAGGAGTCCTGGAGCAGGAATGCCGGGAGCTCAATAAGCGTTTCTTCACTTTTCACACTAAAAAGCGGCCATACATCATTCTTAAATGGGCTAAGTCTGAAGACGGATTTTTAAGTCCTGAAGCCACTACAACAACCAATCGAGAGCCGGTTTGGATCACCAACCGCTATTCGAAACAGCTGGTCCATAAATGGCGTGCAGAAGAAGAAGGAATTATGGTGGGCACCCAAACCGCAGTTTCAGATAATCCAAGGTTGGACACCAGGCTGTGGCTTGGCGGTAATGCGGTGCGGGTGGTGCTGGACAGGAAGCTGAGGATCCCTTTGGAATCTCATTTGTTTGATAACAGCATCAAGACTCTTGTTCTTTGCGAAAATAAATCCCAGGAAAGGGCTTCTAAAAATGTCATTTTTGAGCTTATAGATTTTGCCAGAGATCTGCCTACCCAGGTGTGCGAAATTCTTTGGAGACACGACATTCAATCTGTCATTATTGAAGGCGGAAGACAAACCCTGCAAACCTTTATAGACGCCGAAAAATGGGATGAGGCAAGGGTATTTACAGGCCAAATTCAATTTAGGGAAGGCACAAAAAGTCCTCCTGTTACGGGAAAGCTGCATTCTAAAAATGAAATCGCCGGGGACACTTTAAATATCTACACAAATGATTAAAAATATAATTTTCGACTTTGGCGACGTCTTTTTAGACCTCGACAAAGCCGCGACAAAAAGAGAGCTGGAAAGGCTGAAAATTTCAGATTTTTCGGAAGAAATGATCGAGAAAAATCTTCAATATGAGCAAGGCTTGATCACTTCGGAAGAATTCATCTCTTCCTACTGCGATTCTTTTCCCCAGCTTTCAGCTGAAAAGTTCACCAGTTCCTGGAATGCCATCCTGCTGAAATTTCCGGAGCACCGTTTGCGTTTCCTGCAGCAACTTTCCGAAGAAAATAAATACAAGCTCATCCTTCTAAGCAACACCAACGACATTCATATAGAATGGGTGAAGCAAAATGTGGATTTTTTCGAGGATTTCAAGAATTGTTTCGACGCGTTTTATCTTTCGCAGGAGATCAATCTTAGAAAACCCGATCATTCTATTTTTGAATTTGTACTCAAAAAACATGACCTGAAGCCCGAGGAAACTCTTTTTATAGACGACACCCCCGAAAATACGACTGCAGCGGCAGAACTGAATATTCATACCTGGAACATAGATCCCGCTAAAGAAGATGTGGTGGATCTTTTTGAGGTTAAAAGAGAGTTGTTTTGATCTTTTTATTGCTCAGCATCCTCTCCTCGAGTGTGATCTTTGTGGTCTTCAAGCTGTATGACCGGTTTAAGATCAACACTTTGCAAGCCATTATTTTCAATTATTTTTTCGCATTTTCGGCAGGTTTACTGGTCAATGCCCAACCCCTGGATCTTCAAAGAATTCCTTCGGAAGCCTGGTTCCCCGGAACGATCATTCTGGGTTTCATGTTTATCGCCGTTTTCTACCTGGCCGCCCTGACCACCCAGCGCAGCGGACTTTCGGTAGTTTCTGTTGCCACAAAGATGTCTGTCGCCATACCCGTGCTTTTCGGGATTTTCCTGTATAACGAGAGTACCGGATGGCTGAAGATCACAGGGATCGTTCTTGCGTTGATCGCGGTTTACCTTACTTCCATAAAAAAGAAGGAAGGGATCACCATCAGAAAAAGAAATCTGATCTTTCCGTTACTGGTTTTCTTTGGCAGCGGAATAATCGATACGACCATAAAATACCTGGAAACATCCTATGTTTCCGAAACAGATGTTGCCCTCTTCACCTCTACCATTTTTGGAATAGCGGGTTGTATTGGAATCAGTATCCTGATCTTTCAGGGCTTAAAAAGAACTCTCAGAATTTCCTGGAAAAATCTAATAGGAGGCATCGCTTTAGGGATTCCTAATTTTGGTTCCATCTATTTCCTGGTACTCGCCTTAAGGACAAATGGTATGGAGAGTTCCACGGTTTTCCCTATAAACAATGTGGCCATAGTCATGACCTCTACCCTGTTGGGGATCCTTCTTTTCAAGGAAAAAATGCTGGCGAAGAACTGGATTGGGATTGGAGTAGCCATTTTGAGTATAATTTTGATCGCAAGCGCAGAGCAATGGATGAGATAAAAGACACTTATAGAACCATTACGAAAGCTTCGGAAGAAGTGCTTTTCAAAGACAAGAACAGCAAATTTTTTGGCTATGCCTTCCCCGTAAATGATGAGGAAGAGATTAAGGAGCACCTGGAGGAACTTAAGAAAAAACATCATGCCGCAAGGCACTGGTGCTATGCATGGCAGCTGGGAAAATCAGACCACAGGTACAGGGCAAACGACGATGGCGAGCCTTCAAATTCTGCAGGAATGCCAATTTACGGCCAAATTCAGTCTTTTGATGTCACTAATGTTTTGATCGTGATAGTTCGGTATTTTGGAGGGGTAAAACTGGGGGTAGGCGGATTGATCCACGCCTACAAAACTGCCGCACAAATGGCACTGGAAGCCTCAAAGATCGTTACCCGCACCATTGATCTGAAATTTGAGATCGCTTTTGATTACCCCGAAATGAACAAGGTCATGCGGGTTATAAAAGAGAACAATTTAAATGTAATTGACCAGATCCTTGAGCTGGATTGCAAGATCATCATTAGCGTAAGAAAAAAAGAAGCGGAAAGGATCTATGAAAAATTCGATGCAACCTATAAGGTAAAGATCACTCAGTTAGAGGATCAATAACCTAATTTCTCCAAAACATATTGTGGACATTTTATGGGTTTATTTTTTTCAATGTCCATAAAAATGAGAGTAGTTTCGGCTTCTGTAAGTAATTCCTTATTCTCGTTAAAAATTTTATAAGAAAATTCAATTCGTACACCCGGTTTTTTAAGAAGAATTGTCTCGATTTTAAGAAGGTCATCAAATTTAGCCGATTTTTTGAACCTGAGTTTCAGTTCATAAACGGGTAACATCACCCCCTGTTCTTCCATTTTTTTATAAGATATCCCAATTGCTTCAAGCCAGTCAATTCGGGCGATCTCGAGGTATTGAGCATAATTTCCATGATACACCACCCCCATTTGATCGGTTTCGGCGTAACGAACTTTAACATACGAATTATGGCTTTTCA
>CAZNFK010000056.1:0-3083 GCA_964572365.1 uncultured Flavobacteriaceae bacterium
CACCAAGAGTAAAAGATGTAATAGCCTACAGCAAGGAAGAAGCCTTGAGGTTAGGTCATGATTTTATAGGAACAGAACATTTGATGCTTGGGTTGTTGAGAGATGGAGACGGGAAAGCAATAAATATCCTGAACGCTCTCGATGTGGATCTTAGTCACTTAAGAAGAAAAGTAGAGATATTAAGCCCCGCCAATCCTAATGTTACGGCAGAAACTAATGAAAAACGCAACCTGCACTTAACGCGGCAGGCAGAACGTGCCCTTAAAACCACATTTTTGGAGGCAAAGCTTTTTCAAAGTTCTTCGATCAATACCGCGCACCTGCTGTTGTGCATCTTAAGAAACGAAAACGACCCCACTACCAAGCTTTTGAATAAATTGAAAGTGGATTACGACGGGGTTAAAGACCAATTCAAATATATGATCACAAACGATGACGATTATATAGAATCTCCTTCTGCGGAATCTTTCTCAGATGAAGATGCTACTTCAGATGACACCGGAAAAAGCAACCCTTTTGCCGGAAGTCCCGGGAAGTCTACCAAGAAATCCAAGACTCCTGTTCTGGATAACTTCGGAAGAGATCTCACAGCCCTCGCAGAACTTGACAAACTCGATCCTGTTGTGGGAAGAGAGAAAGAGATCGAGCGGGTATCCCAGATCCTCAGCCGAAGAAAAAAGAATAACCCGCTTCTTATCGGGGAACCGGGAGTTGGTAAATCGGCTATAGCCGAAGGTCTAGCCCTCCGAATTGTAAAAAGGAAGGTTTCAAGGATCCTTTTTGACAAACGGGTAGTTACCCTTGATCTTGCCAGCCTTGTTGCAGGTACAAAATACCGGGGACAATTTGAGGAAAGAATGAAAGCCGTGATGAACGAGCTTGAGAAAAATGACGACATCATTCTATTCATAGATGAGATACATACTATTGTAGGTGCCGGTGGCGCCACAGGAAGCCTGGATGCGAGTAATATGTTCAAACCTGCCCTTGCAAGGGGCGAGATACAATGTATTGGAGCAACCACGCTCGACGAGTACAGGCAGTATATCGAAAAAGACGGAGCCCTGGAAAGACGTTTTCAAAAAGTGATCGTAGAACCGACCACCATTGAAGAAACTATTCAGATCTTAAACAATATTAAAGATAAATACGAGGAACACCACCACGTTACCTATACGCCCGAAGCCATCGATGCCTGTGTCAAACTTACCAGCAGGTATATGACAGACAGGTTCCTGCCAGACAAAGCCATTGATGCCTTAGATGAGGCAGGTTCGCGGGTACACATCACGAATATCGATGTTCCAAAGCAGATCCTGGAATTGGAGCGAAAGTTGGAGGAAGTGAGGGAGCTTAAAAATACAGTTGTTAAAAAACAGAAGTATGAAGAAGCTGCCAAACTTAGAGACGACGAGAAAAACATCGAAAAAGAATTGGCAAAAGCCCAGGAGCGTTGGGAAGAAGAATCCAAACTTCACCGGGAAACAGTGACCGAAGACAATGTTGCCGATGTGGTTTCTATGATGACGGGTGTGCCTGTGAATCGTATCGCTCAAACAGAGATCAACAAACTGGCCCAGTTACCAGAATTGATCAAAGGTAAAGTGATAGGCCAGGATGAGGCTGTTGGAAAAGTGGTAAAAGCGATTCAGCGAAACCGTGCCGGACTTAAAGATCCAAATAAACCGATTGGTTCCTTTATTTTCCTAGGGCAGACCGGGGTTGGTAAAACCCAGCTGGCCAAGATCCTGTCGCGTGAGTTGTTCGACAATGAAGATGCGCTTATTCGAATTGACATGAGTGAGTACATGGAGAAATTCGCGGTAAGCAGGTTGATTGGTGCACCTCCGGGATATGTTGGATATGAAGAAGGCGGCCAATTGACCGAGAAAGTAAGACGTAAGCCATATGCTGTTATCCTGCTGGACGAGGTTGAAAAAGCCCATCCAGATGTCTTCAACATGCTGTTACAGGTACTGGATGACGGATACCTTACCGATAGTTTAGGTCGCAAGATCGACTTTAGGAACACCATAATCATCATGACTTCAAATATTGGAGCCAGAAAACTGAAAGATTTTGGACAGGGAGTTGGTTTTGGAACCGCAGCCAAAAAATCTCAGGTTGATGAGAATGCCCGCGGAGTAATTGAAAATGCTTTGAAAAAAGCTTTCGCTCCCGAATTCCTGAACCGTGTTGATGATGTGGTGATCTTTAATCCGCTTGAACAGGAAGATATCTACAAGATCATTGATATCGAATTGGAGAAACTATTCGGAAGGATTGGTGCTCTTGGTTATGATCTTAAACTTACCAAGAAAGCAAAAGATTTCATCGCCGAAAAAGGTTTCGACAAGCAGTATGGAGCCCGTCCGTTGAACAGGGCGATCCAGAAGTACATTGAAGACGCCCTTGCCGAAGAGATCATCACTTCCCACATTACCGAAGGAGACAAGATCTTTATGGATTTCGACGAAGAAAAGAAAGAATTGACCATTAAAGTCGAAAAGGCTAAAAAAGAAACCAATTCTTAAGCTAGTATAGAATCATAAAAGCAAAGCCTGTGATGTTTGTCACAGGCTTTTTCTTTTTTAGGATACGTGGGGATCACTTTTGCCGCCCTTTGAGAACCTCAATCACGTTCTGCAGGGAATATCCTTTTGCCTGTAAAAGGATCAAGTAATGAAATAGCAGGTCTGCACTCTCATTCAGAAAAAGGTCTTCGTTATCATCTTTGGCTTCGATCACTACTTCAACAGCTTCCTCCCCTACTTTTTGAGCGATCTTATTGATCCCGCTTCGGAAAAGGGAAGCCACATAACTTTTTTCATTTTCGGAATTGTTTTTTCGATCGGAAATGATCTTTTCCAAGTCTCCTAAAAATCCCGGAATTCCTTCATTATTGTCGCCCCAGCAGGTGTCAGTTCCTTTGTGGCAGGTTGGCCCCGCAGGTTTTACAAGCACCAAAAGGGTGTCGAGGTCACAATCCACTTTCAGGTCTTGCAGTTCAAGGAAGTTCCCGCTTTCTTCTCCTTTTGTCCATAGCCTTTGTTTGCTTCGGCTGAAAAAGGTCACTTTCCCGG
>CAZNFK010000056.1:3183-16112 GCA_964572365.1 uncultured Flavobacteriaceae bacterium
AGATCTTTTATTTCGATCTCTTTAAAATGAAAAACACTGGCTGCCAAAGCGGCGTCTGCTTTCCCTTTTTTGAAAGCATCACAAAAATGCTGTATGTTACCCGCCCCTCCCGAAGCGATCACCGGGATTGTTAACTCATTTGACAATCTTTCCAGGGCTTCATTCGCAAATCCGGCTTTAGTACCATCATGATCCATTGAAGTGAAGAGTATTTCTCCCGCACCTCGATCTTCCACTTCCTTAGCCCACTCAAAAAGGTCAATTTTAGTAGGAACTTTTCCTCCAACCAGGTGAACCAGCCACTTGCCTTCTACCTCCTTGGCATCGATTGCTACCACGATACACTGTTTCCCAAACTTGGATGAAAGCCTGTTGATCAATTCGGGATCTTTCACCGCCGCCGAGTTTATAGCTACTTTGTCGGCTCCGTTCTGCAGGAGCACATCCACATCTTCTACAGAAGAAATGCCGCCTCCTACAGTGAAAGGAATATTTACCTTAGCCGCAACATTTCTAACTAACTCGGCAAGGGTTTTCCTTTTTTCTTCTGTCGCCGAAATATCCAGAAAAACCAGCTCATCGGCTCCTGTTAGGGAGTAGAGTTCAGCCAGCTCCACCGGATCACCGGCATCCCGAAGATCAATGAAATTGACGCCTTTCACAGTGCGACCGTTCTTTATATCGAGACAGGGAATTATTCTTTTTGTTAGCATAGTATTGAGTAGTGAGTATTGAGTATTGAGAAATTCCTATTATTCATTTGCAAGTTTAATGCCTGGTGCTTGGAATTTTATAATTGGAATTTGGTGCCTGGAATTTGGTGCTTGATCTTGAAATTTAGCTCATCATAAAATGAATTTCTCCAACTGTTTCAGGCTTATTTTCCCTTCATAAATAGCCTTTCCCAGGATAGCTCCTTCACAGCCTTTTTCCTGAAGCTTTAAAAGGTCATCAAATTGGGCAATCCCTCCCGATGCTATGAGCTTCACATCCGGAATCTCCTCTAGGATCTTTTCATAAAGATGAAAAGAAGGACCTTGCAACATGCCATCTTTGGCAATGTCAGTACAGATCACATATTGTACCCCTTTTTGGTTATACTTCTTAATGAACGGAAGCAGATCTTGTTTTGAGTCTTCCTGCCAACCGCTTACTGCTATCTTTTCATCTTTAGCATCTGCCCCGAGAATGATCTTTTCACTTCCGAATTTTTCGAGCCACGTCAAAAAGGTTTCAGGATCCTTGACAGCTATACTGCCTCCCGTTATTTGAGAAGCCCCGCTATTAAAGGCTATTTCCAGATCTTTGTCCGACTTTAATCCTCCGCCAAAATCAACTTTTAAATTTGTGCCGGAAGCGATCTTTTCCAGGATCCTGTGATTGACCACATGTTTTGATTTTGCCCCGTCCAGGTCTACCAGGTGCAGGTATTCGATCCCGTGATCCTCAAATTCCTTTGCTACCTCAAGCGGATTTTCATTGTATATTTTTTTCGAATTGTAATCCCCCTGGGAAAGTCTTACACATTTGCCATCTATTATATCTATTGCCGGAATGATTCTCATCTTAAGTTAGAGTTTAGAAATTAGAAGTTTATTTTTCTTTTTGGTTTCTTTTAGCTGTATTAATAGAAGCCACAACAATGGAAACTATTTCATTACCCTCTTTTAATACTTAATTGTTATGGCTGTCTCCTCGAGCGGAATCGAGAGGTTTTCTTCAACCCCTCCACTCCGCTCAGGGAGACAAACAGACTGGTTTTTTATGCTGGTCATAACTTCAAGAAATTCTCCAGAATTTTCTCCCCTGCTGTGCTGCTCTTCTCGGGATGAAACTGAACGCCGTAAAAATTTTCCTTTTGAAGCGCCGATGAATATTCTACTCCGTAATCACATTTCGCAATGGTTTCTTTACAAACGGGGGCGTAAAAACTGTGGACCAGGTAGACATACTCCTTTTCCTGAATGCCCTCAAAAATTGGGCTTTTTAGATCGTTTATTCGATTCCAACCTATGTGGGGCACCTTCAGTTTTTTCTCAAAGTGAATGACATCAACATCAAAGATTCCCAGGCCGCTGGTATTCCCTTCTTCAGACCAGTTGCACATTAACTGCATCCCCAGACAGATCCCAAGAACAGGCTGCTCTAAATTCGGAATCAATTGATCCAGCCCTGTGCTTTTTAGCTTTTTCATAGCCGAACTCGCTTCGCCTACCCCCGGAAAGATCACCTTATCTGCCGACATAATTTCTTCAGCATTGCTGCTCAATACTCCGCTGAAACCCAGTCTTTCCAATGCAAATTTTATACTCTGGATGTTTCCCGCTCCATAATCAATGATCACGATCTTTTCAGAAACTTTTCTATTCTCAACACTCATATCTCAAATCTAAAATCTCACGTCTATTTAAAGCATTCCTTTTGTACTCGGCAGGATCAACTTTTCGGGATCCTGTTTTACAGCCGCTTTAATAGCCTTAGCAAAAGCCTTAAATATGGCTTCTATTTTATGGTGCTCATTGACTCCTTCAGCTTTAATATTGAGGTTTGCTTTGGCCCCGTCTGTAAAAGACTTGAAAAAGTGGTAGAACATCTCTGTTGGCATTTGCCCTATCATTTCCCTTTTGAAATCAGCTTCCCACACCAACCAGTTCCTGCCCCCGAAGTCAATGGCCGCCTGGGCCAGGCAATCATCCATGGGTAGACAGAACCCATAACGTTCAATACCCAGTTTGTTCCCAAGGGCTTTTGAAAATGCTTCCCCCAGGGCAATAGCCGTATCTTCAATAGTATGGTGTTCATCTACTTCCAAATCCCCATTTACACTTAGTTCCAGATCCATTTGTCCGTGGCGGGCAAGCTGATCAAGCATATGATCAAAGAACTTAATTCCGGTGGAGATTTTACTTTTTCCGGTGCCGTCCAGGTTTAGTTGGATGAAAATATCGGTTTCGTTGGTTTTCCTGGTGATCTCTGCAACGCGGTTTCCCCTCTTTAAAAACTCATATATCTCCTGCCAGCTGCTGGTCTCTTTTTGAATAACTGAATTGAGTTCCTCCCGTCGAACAGAAAGTTCATCTTTTCCCAGGTCCTCATGTCCAGTGATAAAAATTCCGTTTGCCTTCAGGTTACGAGCCAATTCCATGTCGGTAAGACGATCCCCGATTACAAAAGAATTTTCAAGATCATAAGCCCCTTCCTTTAAATATTCCTTCAACAAACCGGTTCCGGGTTTTCGGGTGTCGGCGTTCTCTTCGGGAAATGTTCGGTCTATGATGACCTCTCCAAATTTTACCCCCTCGTTCTCAAAAGCTTTCAGGATAAAATTCTGAACCGGCCAAAAAGTATTCTCCGGAAAGGAATCGGTGCCCAACCCGTCCTGGTTGGTCACCATAACCAGCTCAAAATCCAGTTCCCTGGCGATCTTCGACAGAAAATAAAAAGCTCCATTGTAAAATTCCAATTTTTCAAAACTATCCAGCTGATAATCTTCCGGTTCCAGGACCAGAGTCCCGTCCCGGTCTATAAATAATACTTTTTTCATATGATCTCCTTTAATGCTTTAAGCAATTTTATATTTTCCATTTTCGTCCCCACGGTAAACCGAATGGTTTCTTTGCAGAGCGGCTGATTGCTCCGGTTCCTAACCACAATCCCTTTTTCCAGCAGTTGTCCATACCTTAAGCCGGCGTCATCAACTTTCACCAGTAAAAAATTAGCATCTGAAGGAAAAATCTCCTCTACAAAACTCAATTTTTCGATTTCGCTTTCCAGAAATCTTCTTTGATCTAATATCTCCCCGATCTCTCTACGCACCTCTCCCTGGTTCATTAAACGTGCCATCGACCTTTGCTGGGTGAGCTCATTAACATTATACGGGGGTTTGATCTTGTTGAGAATCGCGATGATCTCTTCGGAAGCATAACAGATCCCCAACCTGATCCCTGCCAATCCATAAGCTTTAGAAAGCGTTTGCGTGATCACCAGATTCGGAAATTCCTCCAAACGTTCCAGCCAGCTTCGTTTCTCTGAAAAATCAATATAGGCTTCGTCAATGACCACCAGGCCTCGAAAGTTTGTCAACAGCTCCAGAACAGCCGCCTCAGAAAATGAATTCCCTGTGGGATTGTTTGGGGAACATAAGAAAATGATCTTGGTATTACTGTCAACCTGGTGGAGGATCTTATTTGTGTCCGGTTGAAAATCGGATTTTAAGATCACTTCCCTGTCTTCCACTTCATTGAGCTGGGCCAGAACTTTATACATTCCATAAGTTGGCGGCAGCGTGATCACATTATCGATCCTGGGCTCACAAAAGCCTCTGAAAATGAGATCCAGCACTTCATCACTCCCGTTCCCTAAAAGAATGTTTTCCAAAGGAATTTTTTTTAAACCTGAAATCTGTTCTTTAAGGTTGATCTGTTGTGGATCTGGATACCGGTTTACCCCATTTTCAAACGGATTTTCATTGGCGTCCAAAAAGACCATTTCCCGGCCATCTGTTTTAAATTCATCACGCGCACTGGAATACGGCTGCATTTGCGCAACATTTTTACGTACCAGTTTTTCGATATTGAAGGTCTCAGTTTTCATTTCTCTCCTTTTTTAGTTCCTTCAACCTAAAAGACACTGCTTTTTTGTGGGCGTCAAGTCCCTCGGCTTCTGCCATTAGTTCAATAGCAGGGCCGATAGCTTGTATCCCTTCTTCCGTTATTTTCTGAAAACTGATGGTCTTCATAAAGCTGTCAAGGTTTACGCCACTATATTGTTTTGCATACCCGTTGGTAGGAAGGGTGTGATTGGTGCCCGAAGCATAATCCCCCGCACTTTCGGGCGTATAGTTTCCGATGAAGACAGAGCCGGCGTTTTCAATCCCGTTGACAAAAAAATCAGCATCCCGGGTACAGACGATAAAATGTTCGGGTGCGTAGTCATTAATCAGGTTCAACGCATCTTCTTTCAAATCCAGGTAGATCAAGCGTGAATTTTCCATCGCCTTCGCGGCAATTTCCTTGCGGGGCAGCCCTGCCAGCTGTTTTTCCAGCTCTTCCTCCACTTCTGTAATCAATGCTTCTGAAAGGGAAACAAGGATCACCTGACTGTCAGCTCCATGTTCCGCCTGCGATAGAAGATCGGAAGCTACAAACTCCGCATCAGCCGAATCATCGGCTACAACCAGTAATTCTGATGGTCCTGCGGGCATATCAATTGCAACATTGAATTTGGTAGCCATTTGCTTGGCCACCGTCACGAACTGGTTGCCGGGGCCAAAGATCTTATAGACTTTAGAAATACTTTCGGTTCCAAAAGTGAGACCCGCAATGGCCTGAATGCCTCCCACTTTGAAGACCTTTTTTACTCCGCAGAGTGAAGCGGTATAAAGGATCGCCGGGTTGATGTTTCCGTTTTTATCTGGAGGTGTACATAAAACCAATTCCCTGCATCCGGCAATTTGTGCCGGCACCGCAAGCATGAGAATGGTAGAGAATAAAGGGGCGGTCCCGCCGGGAATATAAAGTCCTACCTTTTGAATAGGTCTTTTTTCCTGCCAGCACTCTACCCCTTTCACCGTTTCTACCAGGACCCTTTCTGTTCTTTGAGCAGCGTGAAAAGAGCTAATGTTCTTCTTTGCAAGCTGAATGGCTTCCTTTAAATCATCTGAAACCATCGCTGATGCATTCTGAATCTCTTCTGGTGTAACCTCTATACTTTCAGGAGCAATACCGTCAAAAAGTTCTGTATACTTTCGCACAGCTCTGTCCCCTTGATCTTTCACCTCTCCGAAGATCTGGTTTACGGTTTTTTCAATATCATCAAAATTTGCAGTGGGCCTCTTTAAAATCTTTTCCCATTCCGATTTTCCCGGATTATATATCTTCTTCATTTGCTTCAGTTTTAAAGTACCATTTTTTCAATAGGTGCCACCAATATTCCTTCCGCACCATTTTGCTTTAGTTCGTCGATCACTTCCCAGAACCGCTCTTCAGAAATTACGGTGTGCAAAGAGCTCCAGCCTTCTTCGGCCAAAGGCAATACGGTAGGACTACGCATTCCAGGGAGGAGTTTGACCACGGCGTCCAGTTTTGAGTTGGGAACATTCATAAGAATGTATTTTGATTTTCTCGCCCTGAGAACTGCCCTGATCCTGAACTGCAACTTCTTCAGGATCGCTTCCCTCTCCGCAGAGATCAAAGGAGATACGGCGAGCACCGCCTCACTTTGAAGCATGACTTCTACCTCCTTGAGGTTGTTCTTGAAAAGAGTGCTCCCGCTCGAAACGATATCACAAATAGCATCGGCCAGGCCTATATTTGGTGCGATCTCAACAGAACCATTGATAATATGAAGCTCTCCCGAAATGCCATTTTTGGAGAGGTAATTTTTTACGGTATTGGGATAAGACGTGGCGATCTTCTTCCCGTCAAGATCCTGTAAACCCGAATATTTATAAGACTTTGGAACTGCCAGGGAAACCCTGCACCTTGAAAAACCAAGTTTTTCGGCAGTTATGATATCTTCTCCTTTTTCGATAAGAACATTTTCTCCAATAATCGCAATATCTACTACCCCGTCTTTGAGGTACTGCGGAATATCCCCATTCCTAAGGTAGAAAATTTCGAGTGGAAAATTTCCTGAAGAGGCTTTTAGTTGCTCCTTTCCGTTGTCGATGGAGATGCCGGCATCTTTAAGTAATTTGAGGGAATCATCGTGAAGCCTTCCCGATTTTTGAACTGCTATTCTTAATTTTTTCATTTACCTGAAATTTAAATTTGAGCAGACCAGATGGGAATAAAAAAACCCGTTTGAGCTGCTCAAACGGGTTTAAAAATATATGGGTTATACACATATCAATCTCACCTCGCAAGAGCGAACGCATGAGAATGATGATGATGTAGTTGTTGTGCTTTCATTTTGAAAAGCGAAAATACGGATTAATTTGGAAAACTAAAGTAAATACTGAAATTTTAGCAATCAGATCAATTGTTTCCCAGGATCAACGGCATGCCGCTGTCTTTGGAACCAATGACCACAACCTTGGCATTAGGTGACTTCGCCAGCTCCAGTGTTGCCTGTATACCTTTTTCCTGAAGCACCTTATCTGTCAGGGAAGCAGCAAGGATCTCGTTAGCCCGGGCCTTACCTTCGGCATCAATACGTTGCCGTTCTGCCTCCTGCTGGGCTTTAGTTAGCCTGAATTCGTATTCCAGGGATTCCTGTTCCTGTCTCAGTTTACGCTCAATCGCTTCTTTAATGGTAGGTGGCAAAGAAACGTCCCTTACCAGAACTTCATTGATCTGTACATATTGATCTTTTAGAAGCAGTTGGGTTTCATCAAAAATCTCTTTTTGAATAGCCTCCCTTTTACTGGCATAAAGCTGCTCTGGATTGTATCGACCAACAACCGCACGGGCCGCCGATCTTACAGCCGGTTGCAGTACCCGCTGCACATAGGCCTCACCTTTTTCTTTGTGCAAGGCACCAAGGTCTTTATAGTCCGGCTGAAACCAAACCGATGCGTCAAGCTTGATCTCCAACCCGTTGGAAGAAAGCACCTGCATTTTTTCGTCCAAAGACTGCTGTCGCACCTCGTAAACATGCACCTTATTCCAGGGAGCTACAAAATGAAATCCTTCTCCCAGTGGGGGTTCATCGGTAACCACCCCTCCTCCAAAAGTCTTATAAAGTACCCCGGCCTCTCCGGAATCAATGGTAGTAGTAGATTTTGCAATAACGATAATGAGAATAATACCTAAAAATAAAATTGGTAATCCAATCTTGGGGAGTCTGTCCATAATACTTGTGTTATAAAATTAAATGAGCCCGTAATATTTCCGAAGAAACCATTCTCCGCTCAAGGCAAGAATGATGATCCCCAGTAAATAATACCAGTCGATCAAAGGTACGTTGTTTTCACGGCTTTTCTGTACCGGAAGGAATGATTTAGAGGAAAGCAACTTTTTTTTCAGGACATCGGGGCTGTCAGGAAAATACAACTCCTCTCCCTTTTCCTCGGCAACGGCTCTTAAGGTAGCCGCATTGGCTCCTGTAAACTGTTTTTCCACATCAAAAGACAGTAATTTAAATGTACCCGACCTGCTTAATCCTTCGCCGGCTACTTTTACCGTAAAATTGTATTCGCCGGGGGGAAGGTTGCTCAGATCCACTTCATAATTGTCGTTCCGCAGCATGAACGGGATCTCCCGCACCTCTCCTTCGGCATTATCTTTCAACTGAAGGCTCAATTTTGCTTCACTGTCAAAAACATAATTGCGGTCAAAATATTTTGCCGAAATAACAAGCTCCTCACTTCCGCGGTAAAGAGGTTCATAGGAAATGGTCAACCGTTCTTTTCGCGAACCCGAAGCCAGAAACTGAACCACCTTGCCCAAAAAAGTATCGAAGGCTTCAAAACTTCCCTGCTCTCTGAAGCTATGACTGCGCCACTTCCAAATATCGGCACCGAATAAAAAAGCTCTTTTAAAGTCATTTTCTTCTGATATTGCCAGGAGAGGTTCTGTTGTCTCCATTCCCTGTATCTCTTTAAAAAGCAGAATTTCAGCAGATTTTTCCGAAGAAAGCATACCAAAATTACCACTCAATGGAGGCATTTTTGAAAAACCAATGTCTTCTGTCTGGAAAAGACCGAAATTCTCATTAAAAACGGGTATAAACTCTTCGGTCTGCCCGGTGATCTCCTGCCGGAAGAGATCTTGTTGTTGGTTAAGACTCCTCCAGTTGGTCGCAGGGCCTGTAATTACCCAGTAATTCTTTTTTTTCTCCTGAAGCTGTTGAAGTACCGGAACAAATTCCGAAGTAGGTTGATACAGTATGACCAGTTGATGATCTTCAGGATTTACCGCGCCATCTGAAATCCTTTTCAAGACCACCTCTCGCTGTTCATTCGATTCGATCGTTTTTTTTAATACCCCCAGGTCTGGATGCAATGTTGAATAAAGTACTAAGATTGACGAACGCTCATCTATTACCTCTACCGCAAATTCCCTGGTGTTATTTAAGGAATTCTTTTCACCCGACAGGGGCAAAACCTTCACTCTGTAAGTTCTGATCCCCACAGAAGATGCGGGTAACTCTGCTCTTATCACTGCAGAATTAGCATTTTTCCCGAATTCCAAATTTTGCGAGAAGAGCATGTTTTGACCATACGTGATCTCAACCCTGGAACTCACATCTTGATCGCCCGAATAAGAAACCATAATTTCCACAGGAAAACGATTGTTTAAAAACGCATATTTATTCGCATTTACGCGCGTCACCGCGAGATCACTATGCTGAGTAGTGTCTCCAACCACCACCGGATAAATTGGTTGTTTATATCGTCTTGCCGAATAGGTAAGATCCTGCCCAAGGGTTTGATTACCATCGGAAATAAGAACCGTGGGCGCCATATAACCTTCCATCAAAGGGTTCAGTTCTTTCAATGTGTGCGAGATGTCGGTTTGTCTCTCATCGAAATCAAATTCGGAGGTCTGATCGATCTCCTTTCCAAAACCGTATACCTCAATGTCAAACCTTTCTTTGAGTTCACGATCTTCTGTAAGGTCTCTAACGAATTTCTGTACTTGTCCGGACTGCTGCAAGTGTGAAATGGAAGCCGAATTGTCTACCGCCAGGACGAGCTTGGGTTTTTCTGTAAAATATTCAGCTTTTCGGATCTTTGGATTGATCAGCAACAAAAAAACGCAGAAGAGGGTTATAAATCTAAGGATTCCGAAAATGGCATTTTGAAGCGGGTTTCCTTTTGCCTTATAGAAATACTGAAAAGCTGCAATTGCCAGAGCAGTTAGCAGCGCAAGGATGATCAGTAAAACGGTAGTTGTTGGCATTTAGATGTTGTAAAGGAGTAATTTCCGGAAAAAATGCCGTTAAAAAAAGAGGCTGTCTGAAAAGTTCGTGTTTCGTCAAGCTGTCCCGACGCTTCGGGAATTTCAGCTTCTAATTGATTGTGATATCCTTTTGGATGGATCCTAAAATAAATTCAGGATGACGAATACCCCACTTTCTAGACAGCCCCAGATTTTATTAGGTAAGCATTCCGCCGTCAACGTTAAGCACCTGGCCGGTTACATATGCGCTCAGGTCACTTCCAAAAAAGACACAGGCATTGGCGATATCTTCGGGCGTACCTCCTCTTTTCAAAGGAATGGCCTCTCTCCAGCCTTCAACTACTTTCTCGTCAAGTTTTCCGGTCATTTCGGTTTCGATGAAGCCGGGAGCGATCACATTGGTCCTGATGTTTCTTGAACCTAATTCAAGGGCCATTGACTTGGAGAACCCGATCATTCCGGCTTTAGAAGCCGCATAATTGGCCTGCCCAGCGTTTCCTTTCACACCTACCACGCTGCTCATGTTGATGATGCTTCCGTGGCGCTGTTTCAACATTGTGCGTTGTACAGCTTTGGTCATGTTGAAGACCGATTTCAGGTTCACTTCGATCACCTTATCAAAATCTTCCTCGCTCATTCGCATCAAAAGATTGTCTTTGGTGATCCCGGCATTGTTCACAAGAATATCGATGCTTCCAAAATCATCCACCACATTCTTTACAAGCTCCTGGGCTTCCTCAAAATCGGCGGCGTTTGATTTATAACCTTTGGCTTTTACTCCAAGGGCCTGAAGTTCCTTTTCAAGTTCATTGGCTGCCTCAACAGACGAGCTGTAAGTAAAGGCCACATTAGCCCCATGTTTAGCGAATACTTCTGCGATCCCTTTTCCAATACCTCTGCTGGCACCGGTGATAATGGCATTTTTTCCTTCTAGTAATTTCATATTTTCTAAATCTGTTTTCCTGGTCAGGTTTTATTTAAAGTCAAATATAGTAAAACAGGAGTTTTACTATAAAAAAACCTCCGGAAGTTCCCAATTTTTCAACAGGCAACCCACGGAGGATCTATTATTATAATTCCAGGGAAAAATTATCCCATTACTTCTTTTACTTTTTTACCGATCTCTGCAGGAGAATCAACTACGTTAATTCCGCACTCGCGCATGATGGCTTTTTTAGCTTCAGCAGTATCATCGCTTCCGCCAACAATAGCCCCGGCGTGTCCCATGGTTCTACCTTTTGGAGCAGTTTCCCCGGCGATGAAACCTACAACAGGCTTCCTGTTTCCATTCTCTTTGATCCATTTAGCGGCATCTGCTTCAAGCTGCCCGCCAATTTCACCGATCATTACGATACATTCGGTTTCATCGTCGTTCATCAACAACTCTACAGCTTCTTTAGTAGTAGTTCCAATGATAGGATCTCCTCCAATTCCAATTGCGGTAGTGATCCCTAAACCTTGTTTCACAACCTGGTCTGCTGCTTCATAAGTAAGGGTTCCCGATTTGGAAACGATCCCAACTTTACCTTTTTTGAATACAAACCCTGGCATGATACCAACCTTAGCTTCTTCAGGAGTGATCACTCCAGGACAGTTAGGCCCTACCAAACGACAGTCTTTATCTTTAATATAATCTGTAGCCTTGATCATATCGGCTACAGGAATTCCTTCGGTAATGGTAATGATAACTTTGATACCCGCGTTGGCGGCTTCCATAATAGCATCGGCTGCGAAAGCCGGCGGAACGAAAATGATGGAAACATCGGCCCCGGTTTCTTTTACTGCATCTTCCACAGTATTGAAAACAGGTTTGTCAAGGTGCTTTTGACCCCCTTTTCCAGGAGTCACACCACCTACTACGTTGGTTCCATATTCTATCATTTGCCCGGCGTGAAAAGTACCTTCACTTCCGGTAAATCCCTGAACAATTATTTTTGAATCTTTATTAACTAAAACGCTCATAGTTGATTTTTGAATTTTGTGTTACAAAAATAGGTTTTTATAAAGGAAAACCTAAAGGTATTTTCTAATTAATTGGGAAGGAAAGAATCGAGATTTTCGGGGCTGTCATCGGCCTGCTGACTAATTTGGTGTCCTTTGAGCATCTTCCCGTCTTTCATTTGCCAAATAGCAATAAAATGAGCCATTGGAAGCTCCTCGTCTGGATTCTCTATAGTCCTGACATGATAGGTGAACCTAATGGTGACGTTATCATTGTCAATCAAAAGGTGGCTGATGTCTGCTCGTAACGATTCAAAAGACCGGGTAAGCTCTTTAGATATGTCACAGATCTCCTGAAACTTCAGCTTGTGAAAACCCGCACTGCTGTTCCAGAAAAGCTCTGCATCGGGATGAAGATATTCTTTAATAGTTTCGGGATTCTTGTAAAAATCTGACGTGTAAAACTTCTCAACACATTCTTTTGCATCTACGCTCATATCAACCTTTTAAATTTTCGATCAATTTAGGCAATTGCCGCAAAAGAGCCAACTCTTTAAGCTTAGCCCTTGATTCCATAGCGGGATTCCCGGTGTAAATGGTATTTTCTTTTGTTGACTTCGTGATCCCGGCCTGTCCCATCATCACACCGCCTTTTTTCACAGTGATTCCGCTGCGGAATCCAACCTGTCCCCAAACAGTGACCTCATCCTCGATCACAACAGCTCCCGCAATTCCGACCTGTGAAGCAATAAGGCATTTTTCGCCAATAACTGTGTCGTGTCCCACCTGAATTAGATTGTCCAGTTTGGTGCCTTTTCCAATAGTGGTATCGCCGGTTACTCCTTTGTCGATGGTGCAATTGGCGCCTATCTCAACGTCATCTTTAATTACAACCCTGCCGCCGGAGATCAATTTATCAAAGCCTTCAGGACGATTCTTGTAATAAAAAGCATCCCCGCCAAGTACGGTTCCCGAGTGGATGATCACATTATCCCCGATCACCGTATTGTCGTACAGGCTCACGTTAGAGTGAACAATACAATTCTTACCTATCTTCACGTTGTTACCAACAAAAGCATTAGGTTGGATCACGGTGCCTTCCCCTATTTCTGCGGAAGGAGCTATTGAAGCAGAAGCTCTTTC
>CAZNFK010000057.1:0-9389 GCA_964572365.1 uncultured Flavobacteriaceae bacterium
AGTGTTCCCCGCAAATCTACAATTTTTTTTTATTCGTAAAAGTTTCTTCCGAAAAAAACCTTGCTATCTTTGAGCTTTGAGGAAATTGACTTATGGAGAGAATGACTGCGAAGTCTTTTTATGACTTATTACTTGAGGATCTGAAATTTGACGCGAAATTAAAACAGGATATTGCTTTACAACAACTTTCCTCTTTTGTGGTCGAAGAGAAAAAAGATTCTATTTTTTTGCTGAAAGGTTATGCCGGTACCGGTAAAACCACCATCATTAGCTCTCTTGTCAAGAACCTCTGGAAAGTGAAAAAAAGCGGCGTCCTTATGGCTCCTACCGGAAGGGCTGCCAAGGTGATCTCCAATTATTCCGGTCGCGAAGCCTTCACCATTCACAAAAAGATCTATTTTCCGAAGAAAAAAGGAGGCGCAGGAGTTCAGTTCGTACTGCAGCCAAACAAACACCGCAACAGTATTTTCATTGTGGATGAAGCCTCCATGATCCCAGATGTGAACAACGACGCCAAGATGTTCGAAAATGGCTCTTTGCTTGACGACCTTATACAATATGTGTATTCAGGACATAAATGCCAGTTGGTCCTCATCGGGGATACCGCGCAGTTGCCGCCTGTTAAACTGGAGGTAAGCCCTGCTTTGGAAGAACAAAAACTTCAGAATACCTATTTAAAAGAGGTGATGCATATTGAGCTTGATGAGGTGGTGCGTCAAAGCGAGGAAAGCGATATCCTGCTGAATGCCACTCTCATCAGGGAGTGTCTGCGAGAGGAATTCTATGATTCGTTCCAATTTCAGATCACTCAAAAAAAGGATGTGATAAGGCTGATCGACGGTTATGAGATCATGGAGGCTATTGAAGATTCCTATCGCCAGTTAGGTCATGAAGACACCACGATCATCGTAAGGTCCAACAAAAGGGCGAATCTCTATAATCAGCAAATACGCTCCAGGATTCTCTTTCAGGAGGAAGAGATCTCCTCTGGGGATTACCTAATGGTGGTCAAGAACAACTATTTTTGGGTAAAGCCTAACAGCGAAGCGGGTTTCATTGCGAACGGGGATATTATCAAGGTACTTGAGATCTTCGCGATCAAAGAACTGTATGGCTTCCGGTTCGCCGAGATCAAAGCGCAGATGGTCGATTACCCGAACATGCAGCCCATAGAAACGGTCGTGATGCTGGACACCCTTGAAAGCAATAATCCTTCCCTTACTTATGAAGAATCTAATCAGTTATACCAGGAGGTGATGAAAGATTATGAAGAGGAAAGATCCAAATACAAGAAATTTCTGAAGGTGAAGAACAATAAATTTTTCAATGCCCTTCAAATAAAATTCTCCTATGCCATGACCTGCCATAAATCTCAGGGTGGTCAATGGAAGACGGTTTTTGTAGAACAGCCATATCTGCCAAATGGAGTAGATAAGGATTACCTGCGGTGGTTGTACACCGCCGTGACAAGAGCCCAGGATAAATTATACCTTATTGGTTTTAAAGATGATTTTTTTGCCCCGGCAGAGTAACTTTTTTCTGAAGACCCTAAAATGACATTTTATGAATAATTCTCCTTTAAAGATTATAGCCATGATCCCTGCGAGGTATGCTGCAAGCCGTTTCCCCGGTAAGCTGATGCAGGACCTCAATGGCAAAAGCGTTATTCTGCGCACCTATGAAGCCGCCAAAAACACTGATCTTTTCAATGAAGTGTACGTGGTGACTGATAGTGATATCATCTATTCTGAAATTTCAGATAATGGCGGAAAAGCCATCATGAGCAAAAAAGAACACGAATGTGGAAGTGATCGTATCGCTGAAGCTGTCGAAGATATGCAGGTGGATATCGTGGTCAACGTGCAGGGCGATGAACCCATGATCGACAAGGAAAGCCTGGAAAAAGTGCTGGATGTATTCCGCGGAAATGATGCCGATAAGATCGACCTTGCCTCTCTGAAAGCACCTATAACGGAGTGGAAGGATGTGGAAAATCCGAACCATGTAAAGGTAGTCACCAATAAAGAAAATTTTGCGCTTTATTTTTCTCGCTCGCCGATACCCTACCCCCGGGATGAGCAGGCAGGGGTGACCTGGTTCAAACATATAGGTATATATGCTTTTCGGAAACAGGCCCTGCTGGATTTTCAACGCTTGCCAATGCTTAAACTGGAAGCTTCTGAAAAGATAGAGGCCATTCGCTACCTGGAATATGGCAAGAACATAAAAATGGTCGAAACTACTGTAAAAGGAGTGGGTATTGATACTCCTGAAGACCTGGAGCGGGCAAGACAACTTTTTTCCAAAGGGATTCATCTTTAGCACCATAGGTGGAGGTGTTGAAAAGAGACAGAAAAGCTGTTCAATAATTATTTATCTTTGGTTAAAACCAACCTAACATATTATGAAACAGATCATTTTTTTCTTTTTTGCCGGACTTGTTACTTTTTCGGCTGCCGGACAAATTCAAACGCCTGTGCCCAGTCCTTCTTCGACCCTAGAGCAACAGGTAGGGCTTACAAACGTGACTATCAAATATTCCCGTCCGGGAATGAGAGACCGTGAGATCTTTGGCGACCTGGTGCCTTATGGTGAGAGATGGAGAACCGGTGCCAACAGCAACACTACCATCTCTTTTGATACTAAAGTGACGATCGACGGGCAGGAGCTTCCCAAAGGAACCTATGCAGTTTATACAGTACCCAAAGAGAATGAATGGGAAGTGATCTTTTACAAAGACACCAATAACTGGGGACTGCCCCAGGAATGGAATGAGGATAAAGTAGCTCTCAAAACCTCCGCAAAAGTTGAAACATTACCTTTTGAGGTAGAGAATTTTACTATTATGTTGGATCATTTAAAAAATGATTCCGCGCAATTGATCTTTATGTGGGAAGACACTGTCGCGCTTCTGGAAATCGAAGTTCCCACAGATGAAATTGCCATGAAAAGTATTGACCGGGTGATGAACGGTCCTACTGCCGCAGATTATGTGGCTGCAGCTACTTATTTTCACGATGAAAAGAAGGATCTTCAGAAAGCTTATGAATGGATCAACAAGGCTGTAGAAATGCAGGAACCGGCTCCTTACTGGGTATTGCGTAGAAAGTCTCTTATCGAGGCCGATCTTGGTAAAAAACAGGAAGCTATTGAAACCGCTAAAAAGTCACTTGCCGCTGCCGAAAAAGCAGGGAACAAGGATTACGTGAAAATGAATAAAGAATCGATTGAGGAATGGGAGGGGAATTAATTCCCTCTTAAAATAGATTTTAATAAAGCGGCTTTTTGAGGCCGCTTTTTTTATTGCGCTTTTCTGGTGGTAAACAAATTATTTCCCGAAGACTGCAGTAAAAGAGCGATCCCTATGACCAGGGAACATCCAGTGACGTTGAGCCAGAGGTAGGGCATGATCTTCATAAAATAGATCCCAATTATAATGACCTGAGTGATCAAAGCTGCAATGAAAACCGCATGACCTTTTACATATTTTATGAAGAAAGCCAGCAGGAATATACCCAGCACATTTCCGTAAAAAATGGATCCAATGATGTTCACCAGCTGGATAAGGTTGTCAAAAAGATCGGCAATGCTGGCTACAGCAATGGCAATGATCCCCCAGCCAAGTGTGAACCATTTCGAGGCTTTTACAAAGTGCGCTTCGGTGCGTGGGCCGATATTTCTTTTGTATAGATCGATCACCGTAGTTGATGCCAGGGCGTTGAGCTCAGATGCCGTTGAAGACATGGCTGCGGAAAGTATCACAGCCAGTAACAGACCGATAAGTCCGCGAGGTAGATTGTTCAGGATGAAGTGGATAAAAACGTAGTCTTTGTCATTGGTTTCAACCGTTTCATCAGCTTTGGAAATAATTTCCACCGCTTCTTCTCGTTTTTGAATTTCCGCTTCGTTCAGGTTTAACATGTCCCTTTTGAATTCTTCCTGTTTATTTGAGGAAAAATCGGCAGTTCGGGCGTAGAGCAATGTTTTTTGTTGCTTTTCACTCTGAATCTTTTCCAGGTCTTCTTCCAACTTTCGGTATTCAGGATCAAACTCCGACTGGGAAACGGCCCTGGTTGCAGCCGGATTAAAGTTCAAAGGTGAATCATTGAACTGGTAGAACACAAACACCATAACCCCTACCAGCAAAATGAAAAACTGCATGGGGACCTTCAGGAGTCCGTTGAAAATAAGTCCCAGCTGACTTTGCTGTACAGATTTACCAGAGAGATACCGCTGCACCTGGCTTTGATCTGTTCCGAAGTAGGAGAGGGCAAGGAACGTTCCGCCAATGATCCCGCTCCAGAAGGTATACCGGTTATCAAAGTCAAGGGAGAAATCGAGAATGTCCAATTTTCCGCTGGTGCCGGCAATTTCAAGTGCTTTCGTAAAGCTGATCTCTTCGGGCAGGTATTGAATAATGAGTACAAAAGCGGTGATCATTCCGAAGAAAATGACTGCCATTTGCTGTTTTTGAGTGACATTCACGGCTTTTGTCCCACCAGAAACTGTATAGATGATAACCAAAGTTCCTATGATGATATTGAGCGTTGTGAGGTTCCACCCAAGCACAGCCGATAAGATTATAGCAGGGGCAAAAATGGTGATCCCGGCCGAGAGTCCCCGCTGAGTAAGGAATAGCAGAGCAGTAAGGATCCTCGTTTTTCGGTCAAAACGAGACTCGAGATATTCGTATGCCGTATAAACATTCAGCCGGTAATAGATCGGGATAAAAACCAGGCAGATGATGATCATGGCGATGGGGAGCCCAAAATAGAATTGTACGAAACCCATTCCGCTGTGAAAGGCCTGTCCCGGGGTAGATAAAAAAGTGATCGCGCTTGCTTGGGTAGCCATGACCGAAAGGCCTACGGTCCACCATTTGGCTTCATTGCCACCGCGAATATAATCCTGCACATCTTTGCTGCCGCGGGTTTTGTAGGCCCCGTAGGCGACAATGAAAACCAGGGTGCCAATAAGAACGATCCAGTCAATTAGCAGCATATCAGGCGAAATAGGTCATTAGCAGGTAAAACAGGAAAATATAAACCGCATTTGCTATAAGCACGATCGTGTATGACTTTTTCCAATGATATTTTTCCGGAAGATTCATTAATTCGAAGGTTTTGAAGCAGAGGCTGAATATTTGGATTTTTCGAGAGACAGTAAATTGGCAAATATGCGGAAAGCTCCCGGTACACCGGCGGGAAATTCCCTGAAGAAACTTAATCCCGTGTAGATATAGTGACCTTTTCCGTAAGGTGCGACTAAAAGACTTCCGGTTTTGGCATTTTCCCCCGGGTCATTCATCGAGAGTACGGGTGTGAATTCGGGTGCCCATTCATCGGGAAAATATAATCCTCTCTCCTGTACCCATCCTTTAAAATCTTCAGAGGTTATTTTATTGGGATAATTCAGCACCGGATGATCTTTGTTTAAAAATTGCACTTCGGCTTCTTCGTCAGTGACCCTGTCGCGAGAAATATTTAATTCAAAAGGCGCGACATCCTGAGGGATCAAACCTCGATTCGTGTTGTACTGGACCACCAGGTTTCCGCCGTTATGCACATATTTGAACAGCTCCTCCTGTTTGTAGCGCAAAGCATCCACCACGTTGTAAGCACGTATTCCAAGGACCACAGCATCGTATTTTTTCAATGCTTCGGAAGAAATATCTTCGGGAGCGATCATTTCCACGGTGTAGCCTATCTGTTCCAGTGCGCGGGGAACCGCATCGCCTGCCCCTTCAATATAACCGATCAAATTTCCGAATTTTTGAATATCCAGCTTTACCAGCTTTGTTTCTGCCGGAAGAACCAGGGTTTGCAATGGGATATGTTCGTAATCAAGCTGTACGACCTCTTTGGTATACTCTTTATTATTGACCACAACAACCGGCTGAAGAATCTCGGTGTCCTGAAATTCAGGAGCGGACACTTTGAACCTGAAGGTCACTTCCTCCCCTTTTTGCAAGGGTCCGAAAGAGTAGGAGACAGGTTTGATCTTCCAGTTCTTGAGTTTTTTAAGTTTTAATGTTCCCGAAACCGAATCTTTCATCGCCCGCACAGTTACCGGAACCGATCTTGGAGCATGGTTCGCGAAGATGAGAACATCATCTGCAGTGGAAACCGATACCTGCGGAACGATCTCAAACGGCTGATATATTTCCCCTTTTACAGGATCGTTCTTTTTATAGACTACATTCCGTTTGAAAGGGATCTTTTGATTTCCTATTTGCACCAGAAATTCCACCTGAACTTCCCTGGGTGTTTCGGGAAGTCCGATAAAGGCAGGTTCTTCCACGGTATACATGCCCAGGCTTCCTTTTTTCTTTAGCCAGTAAGGGCTGGTATATTCTGAATTTTCGAGAATGGTAACGGGAATTTTTTCAACCCAGGCTTCATTATTCTGAAGGGAATTTTGCATGGGAATGGAATTATTTCCCGGAAGTAACTTCACCCCCGAAAGTTGCATTTGTACTCCACTTCGGTTAATGGCCTCCAGGTTCAGGTTTATTTCCTCTCCCGGGGTAGCCAAAGGTTCTTCGGAAACCGCTTCGAGGTAAAGCCCTGCACAAGCGGCGATGATCTCCCTGATCTCTTCGGATTTAATTTTCTTCCAGTGGAAATCTTTCAGCTGAAGGATTAGGGAATATGCTTTCAGTAAATTGGGGATGCTTGCAGAAGGATCTTTAAAATCATAGTTTTTTTCCACTTTTCCCAGGATCCTGCCTATTTCATCACCTCCTTCAATTCGGCTCCAGGTAGTGTTGATCCCGCCAAAAAGGTCATCGGAATCTTTTGGGTGTTGCCCCGCGATCAATTCAATATATTCCGGAGTGTTTCCCCGTGTGCCGGTACTTCCAAAACCCTGCGACTGGTGCTGGCTGCGGCTTAATGAAGCGATCTCGGTATTTGACATTCCAAGTAACGGGTAGTAGATGCCGGTATCAAATTCCAGAAAATTGGACTTATCGGCGGCTTCAAAGGCTTCCTGGGATTCATAGAACCAGGGAGAAGTATTGAAAAACAGTTTTTTCGGCTCCCATGTTCCGAGTTGTTGAGCTTGTTCGGGAAAAACCGAAGGTTTTCCCGCCAATTTAAAGGCCTCTGCGCTCAAAATGGCCGAAGAGGTGTGGTGGCCATGGGTTTCCCCGGCAGAATTGGCGTTGAACCGGTTAATTATGATATCGGGTTTAAAATCCCGAATCGTCTTCACCACATCTTTCAGGATCTCTTTTTCATTCCAGATCTTCAGGGTTTCTTCCGGATTTTTGGAGTAGCCAAAATCATTCGCGCGGGTAAAAAATTGTTCTCCTCCATCGATCTTTCGGGCGGCCAGTAATTCCTGTGTGCGGATGACGCCCAGCAGTTCCCGCAGCTGTGGCCCAATGAGATTTTGTCCTCCGTCACCACGCGTGAGAGATAAATAGGCGGTGCGGGCATTGAGTTCGTTGCTCATATAGGAAATGAGCCTTGTATTTTCATCGTCTGGATGTGCTGCCACGTAAAGGACAGAGCCCAGAAAATTCAGTTTTTTTATCTCCTGAAATATTTCCGCAGAATTCAATTTTTCAGGCTGCTGCGCCTGAACACTTGCAAAAACAAAAAAAATAAGAAGGCCCAGAACCTTTCGCATGATCACATTCTTTGATTCCCTCCAAATATAAAAAGATTCCTAAGTTGACCGTTAATTTGGCGGGGTTTGTTAAAGGGCATCTTTACCTTCATCTTCTGGATGCTCTTTCGTAATAAGGGATACGGCTTTTTGGAGAATAAGATTGTTAGGGTAGGTTATCAATTCCCCGTCAAGGGTTCTAAGGTGCAAATGAAAGGCTTTTATGTCTTCTATCACTGCTTCTACAGGCAGATCCTTATCATGTATCTTGATCCTGCTGCCTATCTTATATGGGAATGAGAAAAAGAGGATAATTCCCGCCGTGATGTTGCTCAAAATTGACCAGATGGCGAACATGGCCACCCCAATAATGGCAAAAACCGAAGAAAAAATGAGCGCGAGATCCTGTGCTCCATAGCCCCAGGTGAGGGCGAGGAGGAAGATGGCGATAATGGTAATGAGGATATTGATGTATTTGAACATCAGCCTTATGCGGGTGACATGGATCTCGCTTTGTTTTCCAATACGGTGTGCTGTCTTTTTCAGAATACTTTGTATGATCAACAGCACCAGGATAACTACGGCGGTATATATGATCTGGTTGAGGTTTTCCAGGAAGATCTCTTTCATTTTATTTTTGGTTTAGACAAAGATACCGGTTATTCTGCGATCTCCAGCAGGGTTTGATAGACCAGGTGGGTGGGCAGGCCAACCACATTAAAATAGCTGCCTTCAATGTGTTCAACCCCAATCAATCCTATCCATTCCTGTATGCCGTAAGCTCCTGCTTTGTCAAAAGGGCGGTAGCGGTCAATGTAATGCTTTATTTCGTTCTCTTCCAGGTTGCTGAAAGTTACGTTGGTTACCGCATGAACGGTTCTTAGTTTTTCAGGAGTTTTAAAACAAACAGAAGTAATGACTTCATGAGTCTTTCCGCAAAGCGCCTTGATCATTTCAAGAGCCTGCGCCGGATCCTTAGGCTTTTCGAGCGCTTTTCCTTCATGCCACACAATGGTATCACTGGTGATCAAGATGTCCCCGGTTTTCAATTCTCCCTCGAAAGCAGCCGCCTTTAGTTCAGCTAAATAATTGGTAATCTCTTTTCCCTTAAGGTCTGAAGGATAGATTTCCTTGACAGGTTTCAGCCTGATCTCGAAATTGATCTCCAGCTCTTTAAAGAATTGGTGCCTGCGGGGAGATCCCGAGGCGAGAATGATGTGATGATCTTTTAATTTTTCCTGTAGCATAGCTTAAAGTAATATGAACCGGTACAAACCTATTGAAACGAGACCGGTAGCGAGGACCAGTTTCAGTAGAAGGCTCAAGTGCTGATAGTGTTTTTTGCTTTGGGCGGTTGTTATCTTTACCAGAAAATACAACAGAGGCCCCACAACACAGATCAAGGCATAAAGAACCGCGAACCGGTTTTCAAAGAGATAGTTGTAAATATAATAAAGTGCCCCGGCAAGCGGAAGCAAGGCTACTAAAAATATGATCTTATTGGTCCTTTCCCGGCCAAGGATCACCGGAAGGGTTTGATAACCCGCATTGTAATCTCCCTTAATGTCTTCCTGATCTTTCACCATTTCCCGAAGAAAGTTCAGCAAAAAAGCGAATATCGCATAATCGATCAGGATCGAAAAGATCACTTTTTGTGTCAATCTGTTTTCCGGGGTAATAGCGGGAACGAGGTCAAAGATGCCTACCATCATGATGATCATGGCCACCATGATGCTCACGACCAGGTTTCCTACCAGTACCGTCCCTTTGATCTG
>CAZNFK010000057.1:9489-15889 GCA_964572365.1 uncultured Flavobacteriaceae bacterium
ACCTGGGTGAAAATGATCATTAAAAGGTTCGGAAACCTGATCAACTGAAAAAATGGTTTCCACTTCATATTCAGGAAGAAACAAATTTTAATCCTATGATAGAAGCGATAAGGGTGAACAGGAAGAACAATCTCCAGAAATGGACCGGTTCCTTAAAGACCAGGATCCCTATCAGCACCGTGCCAAATGCGCCTATTCCGGTCCACACCGCGTAGGCGGTACCAATGGGCAGGGTTTGGGTGACCTTGTAAAGCAGAGTCATGCTGATGGAGAGGCAAACGAAGAACCCGAGCATCCAGAATATTGCTGCAGTCCCTGAGGTTTCTCTTGCTTTTCCCAGGCAGGTGGCAAATCCTACTTCAAAAAGTCCGGCGATTATGAGAAGGAACCAGTTCATTTATTCCTGCAGCCATTTTCCCTGAACTTTCAACACCTGCTCGATCACTTCCCTAACACAGCCTTTTCCTCCTTTTTTGTGGGAGACATAGCGGGAAATTTCCTTGATCTCTGCAGCGGCATCCTGCGGGCAGCAGGGCAGTCCAACTTTTTGCATGGCATATAGATCGGGGATATCATCGCCCATATATAGTACCTGCTCTGGTTTGATGTCATAGATGTCAAGAAATTCCTCCATTTGTTCCACTTTATCGGGGCAACCAAGGTAAATATCGGTTACGCCAAGCCCTTTAAGACGGTGACGAACTCCTTCATTATACCCGCCCGAGATCACACAAACCGTAAAACCTTTTTCCATGGCATGTTTCATGGCAAAGCCGTCCTTGATGTTCATAGTTCTCAAAAGATCGCCATTGGTGCTTATTTGCAGGGTGCCATCGGTAAGCACGCCGTCAACGTCAAAAATAAATGTGGTGATCTGGGAGAGGTACTCTTTATAATTTTTTTCCATGGAAATTTTGGATTGCTTTGGTAAGGGTTTGATATATTTCTTTGTTAGCGGGATCACTTAATAATTCCAGGTGAGCCTGGATTGTTGTGTCGTCGTGTCTTATGGCCGGTCCCGTTTGTACTTCGGAAGGGGATGAGGTCCTCAACTTGTTCGCGGTTTCCTGAATTAGTGGCTGCAGGATCTCAAAAGGAATATTATTTTCCCTGCAAATACTTTCTCCAATGGTGTAGAGGTGGTTCACGAAATTACAGACAAAAACGGCCGATAAATGCAGCTTTTTTCGCTGGGCCGAAGAGATCTCATAAGATTTGCCTGATATTTCTCCTGCGAGTGTTTTCAGCAGGTTGAGATCTTTTTCATCCTTTGCCTCCAGGCAAAACGGGATCTCACAGTAATTTACCTCCTTATTCCGGGAAAAAGTCTGCAAAGGGTAAAACACCCCGGCCCTTTGGCAGCCTTCTATGGCAGCCAGAGAAACAGCTCCCGAAGTATGAGCGACAAGGCCTTTGCGATCCTGAAGTTGTTTGGCGACGCCGGCAATGACATCATCTTTTAGTGCCATTAAATAAACATCTGCTTCAGCCAGTTCATCAAGCGATGTGGTAACCGGAGTCTCTTCCTCAAAAGTGTCCAGTCTGTTTCTTGTATGGTTATACACCTGTTTCACACGTACTTTTTCCGAAGCAGAAAAAGCCCGGTAGAGGTGAGTAGCCACATTTCCGGATCCTAATAGCACGAGGTCGATCATGCGGCAAAATTACCAAAAAAAACCGGCACTCATTCTGCTGCTCCCGGTTTCCTGAAATTCTATTCCTAAAAAAAACTTAAATCCCTAAAATTCCTTACTTTTGCAGCGTTTTTAAACATACATTTCCATGCAAAAAAGAATCGCCTCCATTCTCTTTTCCACCCGCTTAATGGCCGTTTTGTTCATTGTTTTTGCCGTAGCACTGGGACTGGGAACCTTCATAGAAAACTGGTACAGTACCGAAACCGCGAAAGTCTGGATTTATAATGCGCTTTGGTTTGAAGTGATCATGGCTTTTTTCGTGATCAATTTCGCGGGAAACATTGTTCGCTATAAACTTCATAAAAGAGAAAAATGGTCGACCCTGTTGTTGCACCTGGCCTTTCTCTTTATCCTCATAGGTGCCTTTGTGACTCGATACATCAGTTATGAAGGAATGATGCCTATACGGGAAGGGGCTACTGAAAATACTTTCCTTTCAGAAAAGACCTTTTTGACCACTTTTATTGACGGGGAGATTGACGGGCAGCCGCGAAGAAGAGTAGTCGAAAACGAGGTTTTGCTCGCTCCCGCAGCTTCCAATGAATTCGAGTTCAATACAGATTATAACGGACAACCGGTGAAACTTGAGATCATCGATTATATCCACGGTGCCGAAGAAGGACTTGTGGAAGATCCCGAAGGTGAAAATTATTTGAAGATCGTAGAAGCCGGCGGGGGAGATCGTCATGATCATTACATCAAGGAAGGCGAAGTTACCAGTATACACAACGTGTTATTTGCTTTGAATAAACCCACAGAAGGTGCCATTAACATCACTTACCGGGATGGAGAGTATGAAATATCCTCACCGTTTGAAGGAACTTTCATGCGAATGGCCGACCAGCTACAAGGGGAGGTGAAAAAAGACACTACCCAAACCTTAATGCTCCGTTCCCTTTACAACATGGCCGGGATGCAATTTGTACTGCCAGATCCTGTGGTGAAAGGGATTTACGACATTGTTCCTACCGAAGAAAAAACCGAAGGACAGCAGGATGCGGCGGTAGTGAGAGTGACGACTGGGGGAGAATCTGAGACCGTTAAACTACTTGGAGGTCAGGGAAGGATCAACGATCCAAAAAAGCTCAATTTGGGCGGACTTGAATTTTACATTCGTTATGGTTCGAAAGAATACGAACTTCCGTTTGCTATTAAACTGAATGATTTTATTGCCGCTAAATATCCCGGGACAGAGAAAAGTTACTCCTCCTTTAAGAGCAAGGTGACGGTTATTGACGAAGACAACACCTTTGATTACGATATCTACATGAATCACGTGCTGGATCACGAAGGATACCGTTTTTTCCAGGCTTCTTTTGATCCCGATGAAAAAGGAACAGTCCTATCTGTAAACCATGACTTCTGGGGTACCTGGATCACATACATCGGTTATACCTTGTTGTATATCGGCCTTATCTGGATCCTCTTTGACCGTGGTTCCCGTTTTGGGCAACTTCGAAAAATGCTGAAAAAAGTGAAGAAAAAGAAGACTAAGCTGGTTACTGCCATTCTGGTGCTGTTCGTTTCCATGTCTGGTTTTGCTCAATATCCGCCAGCAAGCCAGGAAGAGGAGCACGAACATGAGACCGAAACGGTTGCTGAAGATGGTCACGACCACACTTCAGAAGAAGCACAGCAAGAGGATCACGAACATGAAAATGCGTCGATGACCATTCCGAAGGAGCGCATCGACTCAATAATCAAGGCCAACGTGGTTAGCAAAGAACATGCGGCCGAATTCGGAGAACTGGTGGTGCAGGATGCCGGCGGAAGAATGAAACCGGTGAACACTTATTCTTCCGAATTGCTTCGGAAGCTGAGCAAAGATATCGAGTACGAGGGATTGACCTCAGACCAGGTTATCATTTCAATGACCGAAAATCCTACCATGTGGTACAATGTTCCGCTTATCAATGTGAAGCGTGGCAATGACAGCATCAGGCATATCGCCGGTGTTCCCGAAGATCAGAAATATGTTGCCCTCACCAGCTTTTTTGATCGCCAGGGGAATTATAAGCTTAGCCCTTATCTGGAGAGTGCTTACCAGGCAGCCGTTCCTAATCAGTTTCAAAAGGATTTTATAGAAACCGATCGTAGAGTTAATCTGTTATACAATGCACTACAGGGGAAAATCTTGAGGATATTTCCAATTCCCGAACATGAGAATAACAAATGGGTCTCCTTCCCCGAAGCCGCAGAAGCGGGATTCAAAGGAATGGACTCTGTGTACACCCGGCAAATATTGCCCATGTACTTTAGTGCGCTGCGTACCGCTAAGGAAACGGGAGATTATGGGCAGGCAAATGAACTGCTTGAAAGTATCAAAGGTTTTCAGAGAAAGTTCGGGAGTGAAGTGATCCCTTCAAAACAAAAGATTCGAACAGAGATCCTGTACAACAAATATGACATTTTCAGGAACCTGTTCTGGATGTATATGCTTGCCGGGGTGCTCATGCTCATCTTTGTGCTTTTCCAGATCTTTAAGGATAACAAGGTCGTTGGATCTTTGATAAAGTTTAGTAAGGTAGCCATAATCATCTTTTTTGTGCTGCATACAGCCGGTCTTATTGCGCGCTGGTACCTTTCGGGCCACGCACCCTGGAGTGACGCGTACGAATCGATGATCTATGTTGCCTGGGCTACCATGCTGTTTGGGATCTACTTCGGAAGGAAAAGTGACCTTACACTGGCCTCTACGGCCTTTGTGACCTCGATGATCCTTATGATCTCCCACTGGAACTGGATGGATCCTGCAATAGCCAATCTGCCACCGGTACTTGATTCCTATTGGTTGATGATACACGTTTCGATCATTGTAGGTAGTTACGGGCCTTTTACCCTTGGAATGATCCTGGGGGCGGTAGCCTTGATCCTCATGATCCTGACTACCAAAAAGAATAAGAAAAAGATGGACCTTACCATCAAGGAGATCACTATAATTACCGAAATGGCACTCACTGTTGGACTGGTGATGTTGACCATTGGAAACTTCCTTGGAGGACAGTGGGCCAATGAAAGCTGGGGTCGTTACTGGGGCTGGGATCCTAAAGAAACCTGGGCGTTGGTGAGTATCATGGTCTATGCATTCGTGATCCACATGCGAATCGTACCCGGCTTGCGAAGCAGGTGGCTGTTCAACTTTATGGCTGTGGTCTCTTTTGCCAGTATCATGATGACTTATTTTGGAGTGAACTTCTATCTTTCCGGATTACATTCATATGCCAGCGGGGATAAAGTGATCACCCCGAACTTCGTGTATTACTCTGTTGCGGTGGTTTCTCTATTGGGGCTGGTATCGTACTTCAGGTTCACCAAGTATTACAAAAAAGGGAACCGGAACCGGTTGACCGAAAAGTTTCTTGAGAAAAAGAAAAAGAAGAATAAAACCTTATAAAATAAAAAATCCTGTCCACGAGACAGGATTTTTTATTTAAACCAATTGCTATTGATGTGGGTCACCCATTTTTCCCTGGTGGTAATCTTCATATGCCTGGTTGATCTCTTCCATAGTGTTCATCACAAAAGGTCCCTGGGCGAACACGGGTTCTTTGAAAGGCTCGGCATGACCAAATAATACAATGCTATCAGCAAGGGCTTCAATTTGAAGTTCTTCATGGTCGTTATTGAATTCCACAAGGTGCAATGCCTGGATGATCTCTCCGTTTATCTTTATTTCTCCCTTGATCACATAACAAAGAATGTTGTGGGATAAAGGTACTTCTGTAGTGAAAACACCTTCTGGTTTAAAAAAGAGGGTGCTTAAATGAATTTCAGTTAAGGTTTCAAAAGGGCCTTTCGTTCTGTTTAAATTTCCGGAGATCACCTGCGCCTGTACTTTTCCTTCATCAAAAGAAACCTGTGGAATATCTTCTTTTTTCAGTCCACGGTATGCGGGTTTGGTCATTTTTAACCTGGCAGGTAAATTCACCCATAACTGGAGGATCTCCAGGGGACCTCCTTCTTTTTTAAACTTTTCAGAAGAAACTTCAGAGTGGATCAATCCGCTGCCGGCTGTCATCCATTGTACACCGCCGCTCTCTATCACACTATTATTTCCGCCGGAATCTTTATGGGCAATATCCCCATCCAGAATAAATGTGACCGTCTCCATACCACGGTGCGGATGCGGACCAAACGGTAACCCGTTGTTACGGGGATGATAGTTCTGAGGCCCGTGATGGTTAAGGAACAAAAACGGATCGATCATCCTAAGGCTTCGCGTGGGCATAGGCGAATAGGTGATCAGGTCGGCGATGGGCCTGTATTCTGCTTTGTAAACGTTCTTAACTGTCCTCATATAAAAATAAATTGTGCGACTTTCGGTTCAAAAAGCTCAATTCTATTGATCCTTGTTCCTAACATAGATTAGTTTGTATTTTCCACGCTGATTTTCCCTTGATTCGATCTCGAATTTATCAATGGAATTGATCATGGGTGTCAATTTTTGAAAACCGTAGTTACGGGAATCAAAATTGGGTTGCTTTTTTTGAAGTAAACTTCCCACATCTCCCAGGAAGGCCCAGCCGTCATCATCGGCGACATCAGAGATGGTCGAGGCGATGAGTTTTATCACTTTTGGGGTGATCTTATCGTATTCGCTCTTCTTGGTTTCTTTTTCCTTACTGCTTTCCTTAGCCTGATTTTTCAGGATCTCGATGTAGATGAACCGGTCACAGGCTACGATGAAAGGATCTGGGGTTTTC
>CAZNFK010000058.1:0-15868 GCA_964572365.1 uncultured Flavobacteriaceae bacterium
GAAGTTCCTCAAGACTTCCGCTGATCTTTAACAAACTTCGGAAAGCGGGAATGGGAATCGAACGTGGTTCCCAACCTGAAGTAGTGTCAATTAACAACACTCTCTTTTCATCTTTTCGCTCACTAAAGGATAGGGGCAGGGGAGAGCCACTGTAAAAGGCAGGCACCGGAGCCGAAACTCGCTGGGGTTTATGAATGTGGCCCAACGCGATATAACTAAAATAGTCTCCAAAACGAGAAGCCTCAAAGGCGGCCTGGTTCCCCAGTTGTATATCGCGTTCACTTTCTGAAGTTTCGATGCCGGCAGCAAACAGGTGGCCCATTGCCACGGCAGGGATATCTGGGAATTTGCTCCTGCAGATCTCTGCAGCCTCAAAAAAGCAATTCTGAATGCCTTTTCTGGTTGCTTCCAACCGGTCTTCATAAGTGATCCCGTCAGTTGCACTGCGAAGATCAGAGTCGCGCAAAAAGGGGAGGGCAGCGATAAGAAGTTCCGGATTTCCACTTTTTCCGTAGACAGGAATAACTGCTTCTTCCATATCCTCGGGCAATCCCCCAATGATGTGGACATCAAGCTCCCGCAGGATTTCCCGGGGAGCATCGAGCATGGCAGGGGAATCGTGGTTGCCACCGGTCAAAATGATCTTGCAATTGAATTTCTTCATGTTCATCAACGCCCGGTAGTATTGTTTCCTGGCTTCTGAAGAAGGGTTGGCGAGGTCAAAAACATCGCCCGATACAAGCAGCAGGTCAATTTGCTCTTTTTGAAGGAGTTCACAAATCCAGTCTATGAAAAGATCAAAGTCTTCGGAAAGCTCATTCTTGTGCAGTTTTTTACCAATATGCCAGTCGGCAGTATGCAAGATCTTCATGCTGTAGAAATTAATTCAGGAAGGAAATGGTTTGGATTCGAAAATAAGATTTATCCTTCTTGTTTGCAAAGGAAAAGAAACCGGGCGACAAACCATGACGGGCAGATAAAGAAAAAATGGAAATATAAAATAGCAAAAACCCGAAGATCTACTGATTTTCGGGTTTATAATAATACTTGTCTCAGGGCTAATTCTCCTTTAATCTCTCCCTTATCTTATCTATGGCATTCTCAATAGACTTATCGGGTTCAATGATGTTGTTTTCGCCCCAAAATGCTAAATCGGCAAAGCCTGAAATATCATCGGCCATCACCACTCTTTCGTTGAGGAAGGTCTTGTCTTTTTTGACCTTTCCTTCGGTATTGATCTTCCAGTCGGTTACAGCCAGTTCACTGCTTACTTTGTACCGGGAATTAAAGAGCCTTCTTTTCCAGTTTACCACGAATTCCAGCTGGGTATTTCCGTAGCCGTAATACCAGCGGCCATCGCGTTCGCGGTACTGGATATCATAATGTACATCTACCGGATAGACCCTGGTGCCCCCGGGTTTCTTTTTCACAAAAAGATCTGTGGCAGCCGAACGGTTGTCAACATTCAGGTTAAAGGAGGCTTTTACCAGGGTAAAAGTTTGCGCGTCTATATAGAGTTTTCCGAAGTACCAGGGCAATCCCTGGTCCTCTTCCTCAAAATTGACTACATATAAATACCTTTCATTAATTTTGGTAGGATCATCAAAGCTGAACTTAAACCTGTCGAGCTCATCCTGTCCAAAAATATAGGTGGGATTTTTCATCAGGTCAATGTTCAACGGATTAAAAGGCCCTCCTCTTAATTTGAGGGCTACGGTGTCGAGCCTGTCATAATCGGCAGTTTTTCGAGCTTTTACCAGCGCAATATCATCATCCCCTCCTGTGGTATAGGGTGCTTTATGGATGGTGACCACGGCTTCAGAAAGGGATACATTCTTTCTTCCCCTTTTAATGGTTTCCCGGTAAAAGGCGGTCATGGTGGCACGATCTTCAAAATAATTGCTGCCCCGGTTCTTCAGCATATTGCGCACCACCGCTTCAGGATCTGTATAACTCAGAATACTTACTTCGGAAAGTTCTTCCATAGACTCCTGCAGCTCGATCACCACATTTTCTCCTTTAAAGAAATCAAGAGGTAAGGTTCTGCTCCTGTAGCCCAGATGGGAAACAGTGATGGACGCATCTTGTATGTCCACCGGAATTTTTAGAGAGAAGATCCCGTCACTGTTGGTTACTGTGGAGATGTTGGTTCCCTCAACTGCCAAAAAAGCCGAATTGAGGCCGTCCCCCGAACTGTTCACCACCTTGCCCTTATATTCGTTTACCTGAAATAAAACATGCGGTTCGATGTCGGCAGCCATTCCCTGGATGAACGTGAAAAATGCGATTAAAATGGTGAGTTTCTTGCAGAAAAATGTAGGTGCATTGCTCATGATAGAAGAGTTTAAAGATAGTCTCTCTAATTTACTGAAAAATTGTTAATTATCTTTCTAAAGTTTAAAATAAGGAAAGGCATCTGGTATACATACTCGAGGCCGTTAGCAAAAATGTAAAGGATTCAGGAGGGTTAGCCGGCGGAGTTATTCTCACCTTTTATAGGAACGATTTCTCCGTTAAACGACCTCACTTCATGGCTAAAAAGTCCTCAGGCCTTAACGCTTAACACTACGTTAACAGAGAATATTATTGGATTATGATAATTTCACGATTTAAATTCAATTTTCAATTAATTTTTGGAAAACGTCAATTTTAATGGCAAAAGTGCTCAAAGGGGAAGGTTAGTTGCCTTAGTTTTGGACATTTAGCATATTTTAATCGATAGTATAGCCTATATTCTCCTATGAGGAAAACCAGTAATAATTCCCCTACCGTGATTTCGGAATCACCTAGCAGAGATAGTTCTAAATCAAAAGAGCCGCGTATTATAGCAATTGGAGCCAGTGCCGGCGGACTGGAAGCATTAAAAGCTTTTTTTGAGAACGTACCCGATGATTCTCAAAACGCGTATATTGTGATACAACATCTTTCACCCGATTACAAAAGTATGATGGGCGAATTGTTGAAACGCAATACCAAACTTCCTATTACAGAAGTTTCCGAAGGGATGGAGGTAAAACCCGGAATGATCTATTTGATTCCGCCAGTAAACAATCTGATTCTCCAGGAGGGCAGGCTTTTTCTTAAAGAAAAACCTAAAAACCAAACCCTGAACCTCCCCATCGACATGTTCTTTGAATCCCTTTCTAGGGAATACAAGGAAAAGGCCATTGGGGTGATCCTTAGTGGTACCGGCAGCGACGGTACTCGTGGCGCCCGGGCCATTAAGGAAAATGACGGGATGATCATGGTGCAGGAGCCACAGGAGGCCCAGTTCGACGGAATGCCTCAAAGCGCTATAAATACCGGATTGGTGGATTATGTGATCCCTGTTAAAGACATGGGCGGGGAATTGCATAATTTTATTTCTGCACCAGATGTATTTCATTTTGAGGACGGGGATGTGGAGTATGACCGCTCTGAACTCATGAAGATCCTGAATTTTGTCAATAAGGAAACCGGTCTTGACTTCAGGGAGTACAAACGATCTACCCTGGCCCGAAGAGTGGCCCGCCGGGTCAATGTTTGCAAATGCAGGTCTTTGTCTGAATATTATGAATTCCTCACCTCCCGCAAAGGAGAAGTGGATATCCTTTACAGGGAATTCCTCATTGGGGTCACCAAATTTTTCAGAGATAGTAAGGTGTGGGAATTGATCAGGGAAAAAATTGTTCCCGAACTGGTTAGTGAAAGGAAAGACGGGGAGACCCTGAAGGTTTGGGACGTGGCTTGCAGTACAGGGGAAGAAGCCTATTCTTATGCCATGTGCATATTCGATGAAATGGAAAAGCAGGGTAAGAACCTGGAGGTGAAGATCTTTGCTACAGATATTTCTGAAAAGCACCTTGAAATTGGCAGTAAAGGTTCTTATCCCGAAAGTATAGCGGCAGATGTCCCCGCCGAATTTTTGGCCAAATATTTTCTGAATAAACCGCATTCCTACAGGGTAGTAGAAAAATTAAGAAGAGCAGTTATCTTTTCAAGGCACAACGTCATTAAAAATCCGCCTTTTAGCAATATGGACATGGTTTCGTGTCGAAACCTTCTCATCTATTTCCAACAGGCAATTCAGAAGAAAGCCCTTAGTGTCTTGCATTATTCCCTGAAGCAGGAGGGGATCCTTGTTTTGGGAACCAGTGAAAGTGTGCAAAGCCACAGGCAGAATTTTGTTGAAATAGATCGGAAATGGAAGATCTATCGTAACGTGAATCCCAGCAAAAGACTTACATCAGGGATATCCCATGCTGCGACATCTTCTCTTCTGGAAAATATTGGAAGTAAGATCACGAAACAGACAAGAACTACAAACCGGCCCGTAAAGCAGAAATTGAACAACGAGTTCAATGAAGCCTTGCTGGAACATTTTAATGGTGCCAGTGTGTTTGTAGATTCAGAATACAATATTCTGGAAGCAATTGGAGAATTTAGGAAATATGCGAATTTACCGGTCAATGGTTTTTCTATCAACCTGCTGGAAATGTTGGAGGCAGACCTGAAATACCTTGTTCAGAATACACTGAAGAAGGCTGATAAACTTCAGAAGAAAGTATATTATAAAAATGCTACTTTCAGTCATAAAAATGAGAAAAAAGCGGTTGATATAATTGTCAAACCTTTCGAACAACAAAACCTGGAAGGAGGAACGCACTTTGTGATCACTTTTATTGAAAAAGAGTTGAAACTTGACGATGTAGAAGAGGTAGACAATATTACTTTAACCAGGAGGACCAAAGAATATGTTTCAAATCTTGAAGAAGAACTGAAACAAACTAAGGAGGACCTGCAAACTTCTCTCGAAGAGATAGAGACCAGTAATGAGGAGCTGCAGGCCGCCAACGAAGAGTTATTGGCATCAAATGAGGAGCTGCAGAGTACCAATGAAGAGCTGCAAAGTGTAAATGAGGAGATCAATACGGTTAATGCCGAGAACCTCCAGAAGATGGATGATCTCGCAGCTTTGAATGCCGATATGAATAACCTTTTGGAAAGTACCCAGATAGGGACCATTTTCCTCGATTCTTCCTTATCGATCAGGAAATTCACGCCGGCCATCAAAGAACATTTCAGCTTCCTGAATTCAGATGTGGGGAGACCAATTAGTCATTTTACCAGCAGTATAGGAAAAAGCAATCTGGTTGATCGTTGTAAAAGGGTACTAAATACAGGCAAGCCTCTTGAGAAGACTGTTGTTTCTAAGAACGGGAACCATTATATAAGGAGACTATCTCCATTTATAGATTCAAACCAGAAGGTAAGTGGGGTGGTGATCACCTTTATTGATATTGAGGTGCTTCAAAAATCAAAAGAAAAACTCCAGGCCAGTGAAAAAAGGTACAGGAGTTTTTATGAGGAGGACCCAATGATGCACATTAGTGTTGATCCACATAGTTCAATGATCATTCAGTGTAATAAGATGGCTGTTAAGCAACTCAAATATGATTCTAAAGAGGAGCTTATTGGTAAACCTATCTTTGATCTCTATAGTGAAGAAAGTCAGTTAGAGGCGATAAAGTCAAATAAACAGTTTCAGAAGGAAGGGAAACTGGTCAACCTGGAGCAAAAATTGCTCACAAAAAAGGGAGAGACCTTACCTGTGATTCTTAATGCCATTGCCGAAAAGGATGAAAATGATGAGCTTCTGACCATTCGGTATACTTATGCTGATATTTCGGCACTTAAAAAGGCTGAGGAGAAACTCCAGGAGCAAAAGGCAGATCTTGAACGTGCAAACCGGGATCTTGAGCAGTTTGTTTCCATCTGTTCCCATGATTTGCAGGAGCCACTGTCTACTATCAAATTCGGAAGTGATGTGCTTGGCAAAATTTACTCCCAGAAGCTCGATGATAAAGGTAAAAATTATGTCAACTATATTGAAGATGCTTCCTCCAGGTTATCAAACCAGATAAAGGCCCTGCTTGAACATTCCCGGATAGGTCGAAACGGAAAAAGAAAAACTGTTGATACCAAAGAGCTGGTAGAGGTGGTGAAATACGATCTTGGGAAAAGCATTAAGGACACCGGCGCGAAGATACACTGCGGAGACCTTCCAAAGGTTAAGGGTTATGAAGTGGAACTGAGGTTGCTTTTCCAGAACCTGATAAGCAATGCCATAAAATACACCCCCGATGACCGGGTTCCCGAGGTGCGTATCTCTGCCTACCGGGAAGCAGATTACTGGGTGTTCTCTGTGGTCGATAACGGAGTGGGAATATCTAAAGAAGATCAACTAAATATCTTTACTATCTTTAACCGGGTGGAAAAAGACAGCAAAAAAGATGGTACAGGTGTAGGTCTTGCCCATGTAGAAAAGATCGTACATCTTCATGAAGGCACAATGTGGGTGGATTCTCAAGTAGGAGTAGGAAGTTCCTTCTATTTTAAATTAAAAGCGATTTGAATTAATGAAGGTAACCTCCCAGAAGTATCCGGAAAAAGTTGATCTGGAAAATTGCGCTAAGGAACCTATTCATATCATTGGTAAAACCCAGGAATACGGTGTGGTCGTTGTTTGCGACCCACTAAGTCTTACTATTACACAGGCAGGAGCCAATACATATGAGTTTTTCTCTGTCGCTCAGGATGATCTTTTAGAGCAACCTCTTTCAAGGCTTCTTGGTGAAGATCAGGTGAGCTTTTTTAAAGAAAAACTGGCGGATAAAGATACCTCCCTACCTCTGGAGGTGAAGATCAATAATAAGAACTTCCTTTTGCTTGCAAATTTTTCCGGGATAAACCTGGTGCTTGAGTTTGAACCACTTGAAGAGGTAGGGGATTCGTTTTTCTTTCAGAAACACCTTACCCAGATCCTGAACAAATTACAGGCTTCGGGATCGGTTACCGAACTCTGCCGTTCTGCCGCCGTGCTTACAAAAAAAATTTTTGGATATGACAGGGTCATGATCTACTATTTTGATGAAGAATGGAACGGGGAGGTAGTTGCTGAGAGGAAAGAAAAGGAAATGGAAAGCTGGCTTGGATTGAAATATCCTGCTACCGATATTCCTTCGCAATCCCGCGACCTTTTTCTAAAGCACCGGGTTAGAATGATCACCGATGTTCATTATCAACCTCAGGATATTCTTCCTGAAATTTCTCCGCTTACTCAAAAACCTCTTGATCTATCTCATATAGACCTTCGGGCGGTTTCCCCTGTTCATATTGAATACCTTATCAATATGGAGGTGGGAGCTTCTATGACAGCGGCAATTGTAGTGAATGGAAAACTTTGGGGGTTGATCGCCTGCCATCACAGGTCGGCCAAATTCATTAGTTATTATCAAAGGGAAAGTATGAGGTTCCTTGCAGAAATGTTCTCAACTAAGATCGCTCTGCAGGAATCTACTAACTTCATTAAGAATACTTCGGTTTCAGAAAAGATAAGAATGCAGTTGGTTGAACAGCTGCAGGAAAAAGATGACCTTTTTGAAGCCCTTGTCCGGGGCCCTGTGAAATTTACAGATGTGATCAACTGCAGCGGCGGCGTGTTGTTTTTCATTGATGAATGGATATTCAGCGGAAAGCTACCCGAAAAGAAAAAAATTAAAAGCCTGCTGAAAAACTTCCTCAGTAAAAAAGAACAAAATCTTTTTTATTCCCGTAAAATATCCGAAGATTTTCCTGAAGCTACTGCTTATAAGAATATAGTTTCTGGGGTAATGAGTTTAAGACTTGCCGAGAACAAATATATTTTGTGGTTCAGGCCCGAGGAGGTGGAAAATGTCAGTTGGGGAGGAAATCCTTCTGAAAAAGCCATTTTTGACGAGGAAAAGAAACGTTTGAGCCCCAGAAAATCCTTTTCCAGTTGGAGTGAACAGGTCACCGGAATATCAAAACCTTGGAAAGATTATGATGTGAGTAGTGTGAAGGCTTTGGGAGAGAATATCAGCCATATCTTGTTGGCCCGGCAAAGAAATGAGATCGAGGCCCTTAATGAGAAGCTGCTGGAAGCCAACGAGGAGTTAGAGCTTTTTAGCTATGGTCTTTCCCATGACCTGCGGGCTCCCGTTAGGGGAGTAGAGGGGTATTTGCAGATCATAATGGAAGATCATGGGAGATCACTAAATGAAGAGGGGCAAAAGCTGGTGGAAATGGCCAAAGATCTTACCGGCAGAATGAATGAGCTGATAGATGACATCCTTTCCTATTTCAATATTTCTCACCTGGAAGGTTTACAGCAACAGGAAATTTCACTGAAGCACCTCATTGATGAGACCTTGCAGATGATCAATATCAAGGCAAATTTTCCCAACACGCAGATTAAGGTGCAGGAAGATCTACCTATTATGAAAGGGGATCGAAGAATGCTCTTTCAACTTTGGTCAAATCTTATAAACAATGCCCTGAAGTATTCCTCTCAAAAAGATCATCCGGAGGTTGAGATAGGAACTTTCCACAAGAACGGTAAAGAGGTTTTCTTTATTAAAGATAATGGAATAGGGATAGAGGATAAACATCATGGGCAGATCTTCGAGACCTTTACCCGGGTTGCCGGGAAAGCTTTTAAAGGAAGCGGCATAGGTCTTGCAATAGTTAAGAAAATTATAGATAAGCATCAGGGGGAGATATGGTTGGAAAGTATCCCGAACCAGGGGACGACCTTTTATTTCCATATAGGTTCTCCTGAATGAATACGAATACAGATACTATGATCACAGTCCCCTTACGAATTTTATTGATAGAAGATAACGAGGCGGATGTTATCCTTACGAAAAGGACCATCAAAAAGATCGTACAGAACCCTGAGATTTGGGTTGTGGAAGATCTTATCGCCTGCAGGGAAAGAATGGTTAATTTTTTGCCCGATGTGGTGATATCAGATTATAACCTGCCAACCTGTACCGGGCTTGAAGTACTTCAACTGGTTCAGAAGATAGACAGCAATGTGCCTTTTATTTTCCTTACCGGCACCGTAAATGATGAAGAGTTGGCGGCAAACACCATTTTGGCCGGTGCCTGGGGCTATATTCTCAAAAAGCATATGGATGTTCTGGAGGAAAGACTGAGGCCATTGCTGAAAAAAGTTGTCTTCAATATTACCGCGAAAGATGAATTGCGGGAACGATTAAGGGAAAATCGTATTGCTGTGAACCAGATCTATGACTACCTGGACAGCCTGAATAGCGACAATGAAGAACAGAAAGAAAACATAAGCAGGATAAAAAAGAATTTAAGTAGATTTGATTTAGGAGATGAAGACCGAGAAACTTAAAGAAGCAACCAGGGAATTGCACCAACAGGTAGAAGCAGAAAACCTGGCCAGGTTCATTATGGATCATACTATTGATATGAAAACATACCGGCTACTCTTGCTTCAGAATTACCTGGCCTATAAAAATACTGAAACAGCTATAGCGGGTTATATTAAAGGCTACGTAGGGACAAAACATCATGAACTTGCCAAAGACCTTAAAAACCTGGAGGTGCCTCAGGCAGAAATAAATTCAGGTTTTTCCTGTAACTCGGTGGCCGAGGCTTTTGGGGCAGCTTATGTGGTAGAAGGTTCAGCTCTTGGAGGAATGGTGCTTGCGAAAAACATTCCCCATTGTTCAAAGCTTTCTTCAATCCAAACGCATCATTTTTTCAATGGCAACAGGGATAATTTGGAAGCCTGGAAAACCTTTAAAACCCGGCTTGCAGAACAAAATTTTTCTGAAAAGGAGCAACTACAGGCTACAGAAAAAGCCAAGGAAACTTTCCGATTTTTTCGGGAAGTATTTCGAATGGAACATGACTCTCTTCAAAGTTAGTTCATCGTTCGCTTTCTAATACCAGCGAGATCAACCGCGGCAAATTTTCCTTTTCGCGGTCATCAAAATATTCATTCAGATCCAGTAAATTAAAACCTTGTTTTTTGGCCGCCCCCAGGTAGTCGGAGATATGGTGTATAAAGGCAGTGGGTTTTTGGATCCCTTGATCGGTTTCAAACCTGGCCTGGCTGCCCGAATATTGCTTCCAGGGGTGGAGTTCGCATATGTAGAATTTGCCTCTTCTTTTTAATACCCTTGCTGCTTCTTCAAAAATAAAATCCAGGTATTCAATATGTTCCAGGACAAGGCTGCAGGTTATTAGGTTTGACCAACCGGGTTTTACCGGCCATGGCTTTGTAATATCGGTTTGGGTAAAAGTGACATTTTCAGCCTCCACCTTTGCCCTGGCTTTTGCGATCATTTCAGAAGAAAAATCAAGCGCATTCACGTGATCGGCCTTTTTGGAAAGCCATCCTGTATTCTTGCCCGTTCCACATCCAAGCTCCAGGATGTTCCCGTAATGCGGATTAAGAAAAGTTTCCCTGAGCACGAGAGCTTCCAGGTCCCGCGTCTTATTTTCTACGGAATCATAGGATTTTGCCCACGCGTTGTATGACTCGTCAATTTTCATCTGTAATTTCTCTTATCCAGTGTTTGGCTTCTTCTCTTTCCTCTGTTTCAAAAAATTTTATCGCTGCGTCGGTGAAAGGTTTCATAAGTTGGGTGAGAGCATTTTCCCATTCCTTGTTGCCTACCATGGCAATTCTTTCCAGGTTTTTCCGGTTTTCCAGATCGAATTTAAGATCTTTCCAAGCGGCACTTAAACTCCAACCTTCAAAATCCCGCATTTCAAAGTACCATCGAATCTTTCCATAGTTGCGTACTTTCTCCCGAAGAATAGGAATGATCCGCTCATAATCGGCGTCATCGAGTTTACCTTCGGCAATGGTATAGATAACGTTTTGATCTGTTTGAATGGATGTCATAGCCCCTTTTTTCAATGTCTATAGACAATTTCAGAATAAAAGGAGATTTTGCCAAGTTTGAAAAGGCAGACTTAGGTTAAGTTATTGTTAATCTGCACTTAAAAACTTCCCAAGTACCGGAATTCGATCTATTCAAATAACAGATTACAACTTCTTAAGAATGGCGATCACATCTTCACTTCCAAGATCGGGTTCTGCTTCACTAAAGGTTTCATAGGCAGTTTTTCCTAAAGGAGTGTCCAGACCTGCCTCTGTTGCCAGCCTAAGATCCTTTGTGAGGTGGCTTAAGGTGAAGGCCGCATTGTAATTTTCCTGCAGCACGGCATCTCCTTTGATCTTTACAAAAGGACTTCCCAGTGCACTGTTGTTGATGATCTCCAAGAGGTCTTCTGTCCTGATGCCCTTGGAGCCTGAGAATTTGATCACTTCGGCAAGTCCCTGGGTTATGATGCCTAAGAATGTATTCACAGCAAGTTTGGTGAGGTTTCCGGCTCCGGTTTCTCCAATATAGACGGCTTTCTTGCCAATGGTTTCCAAAAGGGGCTTTACGTTCTCAAATACAGATCTTTCCCCACCGGCAATGACCACCAGGGAAGCCTCTTCTGCCTGTTTCACACTTCCCGAAACAGGGGCGTCCAGGTAATGATTTTCTTTTGACTCCAGGGCGGCGGAAACTTTCCGGCTCACTTCCGCAGACACGGTGCTCATATTTATGACCGTCTTTCCCTTTACATCTGCTGCGAGTAATCCGTTATTTGCATAGAATACATCTTCTACCGCCTTATCATCAGAGATCATTAGAAAGACCACCTCTACCTGTTCCATAAGTTCTTTAGGAGAAGCCGCCGTGGCAGCTCCTTCCTTTTTCAGAGGATCCTCCTTTTCCCTGCTGCGATTGTAAACAGTTATCTTATTTCCTGCTTTGAGCAGGCTTTGCAACATGGGTTTTCCCATTTTTCCCAGTCCTATCCAACCTATTTTTACTTTATCTGAATTCATTCCTTTTGATTTGGTTTTATTTTTTTCTGAAAATCAGCCTTGATCACTTCCCTGATTCCCTGTTTACAGGAGGTTGCCTCTATATTGAACCGTTCCCGAAATTTTGAGCTGTCAAAAACATAATCTCGGTCATATTGGTACATCATTTCTACGCTCTCTCGCATTACAGGCATAAATATACCCATAATCCTTACCATCCACTTTGGAATGGTCCAGTAACCCGGTTTTTTCCCCATTTGTAATGCTATCTCGTCTACCCATTCCTTTCCGGTAAATGGTTGGGAAGCGGTGGGCAAATGCCACACCTGGTTATAAGCATCTTCGGTATTGCCCAGTAAGGCAGTGGCTTTTCCCGCGTCGGGAGTATAAGTAAAGGAGTGTTTGTATTTTGCAGAACCCATCCACATAGCTTTCTTGCCCCGCGAGAGAGGCTTAAAGACGGTTTCTATTAACAGGCTGTTATTCTTTATTCCGGGGCCATAGAAATCGGCAGATCTTGCGATCAGCGCAGTGAGTTTCCCGGTCCATACTTCCTGCATGATCAATTCGGCGACCTTCGCACGCACCTGTCCCTTCCGGGAGGACGGATTCACGGGAGTGCTCTCGGTCATTGGCGCCAGGTGGTCCCTGTCATACATGTAGACATTATCAAAAAATACCAGTTTGCATTCATGTTCCTTACAGGCCTTGATCACATCTCCCACCAGTTTTGGCCAATGCTGTTCCCAGTATTTATGATCGTAAGGAAAACCTACCGTAAGGTAGACCACTTCAGAACCCTTAACAGCCTTATCAACGGTAGCATAGTCCAAGAGATCTCCGGCCAAAAGTTCGTCTTCAGGATTCACTTTTTGAGGATCCCTGCTTACCAGCCTTATGTCGGCAGTATAAGTTCTTAAAGCTTTAGCCACTTCGGTGCCAATAGGTCCGCCCGCTCCTAAGATCGTTTGCATGAGATACGTGGTTGATATTTAGTAATGAGAATTTACAAAATTAAGCTGTCGTGAATCATGACGAATGACTTAATTTTAGAGTCTTTTTCATTTTTCCTTAACTTACAGGAATCTTAACTATACTGCAATGAGAAATGCTTATAAAGTTCCTTCAAAAACCCGCATTGGTCACATTCACCTTAAGGTATCCAATCTTGAGCGCGCATTAACTTTTTACCGTGATCTATTAGGCTTTGAAGTAACCGAGCGTATGGGAGACTCTGCCGTGTTTTTATCTGCCGGGGGGTATCACCACCACATAGGTTTGAATACCTGGCACAGTGAAGACGCCCCAAGGGCTGCAAAAGGCGGAGTGGGATTGTACCACACTGCAATTCTGTATCCTTCCCGAAAAGATCTGGCTGAAGTATTGCAGCGCTTGTTGGATACAAGTTATCCCATGACAGGTGCTGCTGATCATGGTGTTTCTGAAGCCATTTACCTGGAAGATCCCGATGGAAACGGTGTAGAACTATATCATGACAGGCCCAGGACAGAGTGGCCGAAAAAGGAAGACGGTTCCCTGAAAATGTTTACCCGAAGGCTTGATCTTGAAGACCTTTTAAAGGAGCTGGGATAACCGGAGATCCCTTAGTTGCTCACCGGGTATCCTTTGTCGATCCAGTCCACTTTAATGTTATCCCGAAGGTTTAAAAGTTTATGGTTCTCAAATCCCATTTCATTCAATAAGCTGAAGGCCGGGCGTACGTTGGGACAGTGAGCAAAAGGACAACAGCCGCAATAGATCACCAGGTTTGTATCCTTGGGCAGATCTTTTACCTCATTTTTCAAGTTCTGAAGGCTTTCTTTTTCTCCGGAAGGCCCGGTGTCTTTAGAATTTCCAATAATATTACCGGCCCCAAGACTAATAATAACCGGAACCTCCCGGTCATCTGATTTCAGCACGTCGGCAAGATCTGCCGGTTCCATGAGCTGTTCGGCTGTCCAGGGTTCCTGCTGACTTTGAGCAGGAGCATCCTGGCAGGATTGCAAAACAGGAAACATTATTAGGATCAACAAGGCAAAAAATCGGTAACGCATAATCGTAAATTTTGTGCTCCAAAAATACTGATTTAATTGAATTCTTAGTGGTTCAGGATTTAGTTATTATTGGGTGGGGTGACCATAATATGAGCTCTATGGGTTCCGGGATCCATGAGCCAGGGCATTCCCGGCGCGTGAGGTTTGTCGGGCAATCCTGTAGATTCTGTAGTGGCATAAGGAATGTAGATCACATATCTGAATTTTCCGTCTTTCAGCTCCCCGGTTGCACTGTTATAATTTTCCTCACTTCCGGAGAAAATATAGGTCATACTGGGAGCATCGGGTAATTGCAGGGTACCGGCTTCTGCTTCCCGCTGGCGGATTTCCCTTTTTTCCATTTCAGACTTACCCTCTGCGATCAGTTCCCTTCCGCGAGCCATAAATGGCTCCAGTTTTTTAGAATAGCAGGAGACTGAAACCCCCTTCTTATTTGGGTCATCGGCCAGGCAGATCAGGTTGTTGGTGCCTTTTCTAAGGGTGGTGAATTTTCCCGTGGTATCATAACCCAGTACGGTCACATTTTCACGTTGATCTTCGGGAGCGGCGAGGACCGCAGTCTTGATCTGGATCTCGGCGGGAAGAATATCAGTCTGGGCAAAAACACTTACCGGGAAGATAAGAAGAAACAGGATTTTTAAAGATTTCATGAGTCTGAATTTTTTTGATGATTTACTTTAAATGTAACAAAAAACCATCTAAACCGTCACTATTATACATCCATTTTTAAATTCATCTCATGTTTTTCCGAAAATTATCCTTATTCCTATTTCTTTTCATTTTTTATTCTTCAATAGCTCAAGAAAAGGTCGAGCTGCTCGACTCATTAATGGTCACGACCCATAACCGCGGAATTTTTAATGGAAATGTGCTTGTAACCGAAGAAGAAAAGTTGATTTACAGGAACGAACTCGGTAGGGCAGATGCGGCTGGAAGTAAGGATTTGACTGCTGATATGGCCTTCAATCTGGGTTCCGTCAGCAAACAATTCAGTGCGGTGGGATTAATGCTGCTTCAGGAGCAGGGAAAACTGGAACTTAAAAACAGTGTTTCCGAATACCTTCCGCAGCTACCGGCATGGGCCGAAGAAATTCATATTGAGCATCTATTGGATTATAGCAGCGGCCTTCCAAAAGAAGATGATGAAATACCGGGAGATGAAGCGGCATGGAAGGTGCTGGACAACCTTCCGGAACTGGAAGCCCCTCCGGGAACTAAATATATCTACAGCAACTTCAATATTTTCTTGCGAAAAAGGATAATTGAGCGAATTACCGAAATGAGTTATGAAGACTTCCTTAAAAGAACCTTTTTTGAACCTCTCAAAATGGAGTCTGCGATCGTGGACCCCGGTCCCGCTGCACAGGATATGGCAAAAGCATTTGATACCCGTTTTACACCCGATGTTTACAAACCCTTTCTATCGGGCCAGGTGAGCATGAACATCAATGACCTTCAAAAATGGGTTTTTAACCTGCACTCCGGAAATATTATTTCTGAAGATTCTTTGTTGCGCTTGTTCCAAGGTATGGAAAACGGAAATTCTGCTCTGGGACAGGGCATTTTCGAAGACGGAAAGTTAAAGATCCACTGGCATTCGGGTTCGAGTTATAATTTTCAATCTTCCCTTGCTTTTTTTCCTGAAACTAATCACACCATCTTGCTAATGACCAACCAAAAGAATATGAATGAAGGGGATATCACAAATGCCATTTATGCCATTCTTAAGGGGCAGAGATTTGAATTGCCTAAAAGATCTTTATATCTCGACATTCGTACAACGGCCTTTTATGATGGTTATGAGAGCGCGATAAGTTTGTTCAAAAAGGTCAAAAAAGATGTGTCTTACGATCTGTCAAATCCTGAAGAATCATTGACCCGGTCGGCTGAATTTTTACTTCGAAGGGGAAAAAATGAGGATGCTTTTGGTTTGCTGGAGTTCACCTTAAAAACATATCCTGAATCAGAAAAAGCAAAAATGATCCTCGCTGAATCAAGGGATCTTCAGCAAGGATCGTAAAAAGAATTTATGACCCTAAGGGTGGAAAAGTTTAATCCCAGTCCAAAAGCCTTTTTTCACCCTCAATATTCTTGATGTCGGTAATAT
>CAZNFK010000059.1:0-9602 GCA_964572365.1 uncultured Flavobacteriaceae bacterium
AGGATGTTTTCTCCCTGAAAAGCAAACAGCAGTACCAGGGTCAGTAAAAGCGCAAGAATACTCACCGGTTTGAGCCTGGGGAGAAAAGCTGATTGGAACCAATCGCTTCCGTGTTTTCTGATCAACAGGTTGCTTGTAATGATTCCCGCTACCAGGGGAACAACGACATATATAAGGATGCTTAGAATCAAGGTTTCATAGGGCACAGCCACATTGGTTATTCCAAGCAACAGCCCAACAATGGGGATGTAAGCGAACAGGATGATCAGGTCATTGACAGAAACCTGCATCAGGGTGTAGTTTGGGTCTCCGTCTGTTAAATAGGACCATACAAACACCATTGCCGTGCAGGGCGCTGCTCCAAGTATAATAGCTCCGGCAATATATTCTCCTGCCATAGCAGGATCAATAAAGGCTGCGAAGATCTTTGTGAAAAAAATCCAGGCAAAGAAAGCCATGGTGAAAGGTTTTATCAGCCAGTTCATGACCAGGGTAAGGATGATCCCTTTCGGTCTTTTTCCTACTTTTTTGATACTGGTGAAATCCACTTGTAACATCATAGGATAGATCATCATCCAGATTAGGATTGCGATAGGAATATTAACCTGGTAAATTTCCCAGGTACTCATTACTTCCATGGCGTCTCCGGCTATGAACCCAATAAAAATTCCCCCTGCAATACAGAAAGCCACCCATAGGCTTAAATATTTTTCAAAAAAAGCGATCTCTTTTTTTTCAGGCATTGTAATTAAATTTTCTGTTGATTAGTTATTTTCTGAATAATGGCACCTAATATCCATTTCTTAAATTTTCAGCATAAGCATTCGGCAGTTTGCTTTCTTCAACTGCTTTTGCCGCTTTTTCAATGTCGTAATCAAACCTGATGAACTCCACCTTGATACTCTCCTTGTTTAATATGGATGAATTTTCATCGATCTCAAGGATCACATAACCTCCCCTGGTGTCTTTGTCCTTTGGTTTTCCTATAGATCCCAGGTTGATGGCGTGCCTGTAATGCGGATTTTCCTCATCTCCTGAATTCAAGATGCGGTGGTAGGGTTTGTGGGTATGTCCAAAGCAGAGAATGTCTGCATCTGCTTTTTCGAGTATCCTCAAAAGGCTTTTTTCATCCCGATCCTCAAACAGGTATTCATTAATTTTCCTTGGACTGCCATGAACCAGCAGAAGGTTAAGCTGATCGTTATTCAGCTGAAATTCCAACTTGATATGAGCGGGTAGATGTCGTAAGTATTGCCGATTTCCTTCAGAGACCAGTTCGTTTGTCAGCAAGATGGAAATAGCTCCGTTAGCTTTTTCCTCTTCGGTCTTATAAGCGCAGCCGCAGTCATCACTCGACCTCCCTATCCCAAAGTCATAATTTCCCGAGATGGTTGGAATATTTCTTTTTCTGATCTCTTCGATCACCTCGTTTGGCCAGATATTGTATCCCACCAGGTCACCGAGACAGTACATGGAATCAATTTCCCTTTTTTCTACATTCTGAAAAAAAGCTTCCAAAGCCGGAAGGTTCGCATGTATATCACTGAATAAAGCAATTTTCATAGGTAGTTTTTTTTATTCCAGCAGTATTCTGCACTCGGCAGAATCTAAAGATAAATTATATTGCAATATTACAATAAATAGAAAAAGTATTGTAGATTTTTAAAAATTATTCAGTGTGAGAAGAAGGTTTCAGAATCATTTTTCTGAACTTCAGATCTATGCTATTTCAGTTAATAGTGATAAACAGCTATTTGTAGTGCGAACCTCTATTGAAGGCGAATTTTTCTATTTCGGAGTTGAGTTCCGCACCCAACAGGATAATAAAACTGCTGAGAAAAAGCCATAAGAGCATAACCACTACAGCTGATATTGAGCCATACACCTCTCCATAACTTCCGAAGTTGCTAACGTAGTATGAAAATCCCCAGGAGGCGATCAACCACAGAACTGTTGCCAGGAGTGCTCCGGGCAATACCCATTTGAAATTGGGAGTGGGTTTATCGGGAGCACGTGAATACACCATCCCCAAAAACCAGATCACCACAATTGCGAGTAAGATCCATCTGCCCCAGCCAATAAGTTTTTCAATACCTCCCGGAAGGCCGAGGGTGCCTACAAGAGCCGGGAAGGCGACAATAAGGATCATACTAAGAATAACCAGGATGATCGCTCCAAAAGTGAATAAAAGTGTCAGCCCGTTTTGTTTGAAAAACCCGCGCTTATTTTTTGTGTCATATGCAATATCCACCCCGGTAAAAAGCGATTTCGTGCCCTTGTTGGCACTCCATATACTAAAGAGGATGCTAATGGCCATACTCCATCCAAGAGCAGAGCCAGGGGTTTCCATCAGCTTTTCGATCTGGGTTTTAAGGATCTCATAAGCTTGCTGAGGCATTACTCCATAGATTTGAGATAACTGTTGCTGAATGTTTTGCGGGTCCATCGCCAGGCCATATATCGAAATTAATGCGGCAATGGCCGGAAAGATTGCCAAAAAGGCGTAAAAAGCGACCCCGGCTGAAACTATGGACACATTATTTTCTCCTATTTCATCTTTAACCTTTAAAACGATCTTTTTCCATCCCGAAAATGGGATCTTTGAAGGTTTTGCTACCTGTGGTGGGTTCTTATGCATATTTCCGGGTCGTTTCTCTCTAAAATAAAAAAAAGAAAAGCGGCTTGCCAATAGTCTCTACTAAACAATTGTTAAGAGTGGGACTACAGGGGATCGATACATTTTGATCAGGGTTTTTTGCTGAGATCTCCTTTTCTTCGGAAGTAATCCATCGCAGAAGGAGCTGTGAGTCCGTGAAGGATGATCGAGATCAGAATAATGTAGGCCGTAATTGAGTAAAGTTCATTTTTAAACTCGAAACCATCAAACTGCACCATTGCCCATGAAAGGTAAAAAACCGAACCGATTCCTCTTATCCCGAAAAAGCTGATCGCGAACTTGCTCCTTTTGGACTCCTTTACTCCTGCGAGGGCGAGCAGTCCGGCCAGGGGTCTAATTAGCAACACAAACACAAAAGCAAATAGAATTCCTCTCCAGTCGGTAAGGGTGAGCATCCCATTCATGATAGAGCCTCCAAACAGGATGATCCATACTACCAGCAGCAAGTGTTCTACTTCATGGACAAAATCATGTAACTTCTTTTTGTAATCTCCGCTTACCTTTTCATAGTACCTAAGGCTGAACCCGGCAAAGAAAACAGCGAGGAAACCATAACCGTGCAGCAACTCGCTAATTCCGTAGGTGGTAATGGTAAGGGAGAGGGCCAGGAAACCTACAAAGGTTTCAACGCCGGTGTACTTATACAGCCTGTCCAGGAGAAAACCTATTAGCCGGCCAATGGCAAGACCTATAATAATTCCCAGGAAGATCTTCAGAAAAAATTTGTCCCATAACCAGTCAGTAAAATTAAAGGCTGCCCATGAACCGGCCTGTGCCACCAAGACCGCGAGGTAAGAAAAAGGATAAGCGATCCCGTCATTTAAACCGGCTTCGGCTGTTAGGGAAAACCGAATATTGTTTTCATCCTCCTCTTGATCCATAGGGTCCTTCAGCTGAACTTCAGCCGCCAGGACGGGATCTGTGGGTGCCAGTACGGCTGCCAGTAAGAGGCTGGAAGGTACACTTAAAACGAGAAAATATTTCCCCAGTAAATATGCAGAAATCATACATATTGGCATGGTGATAAATACCAGTAGCAAAGGTTTTTTCCAGGAACTCCAGCTGTAGTGCTCTCCTATTTTTAAACCTGCACCCATAAGAGAGATGATCACAATGATCTCTGAAAAATACATGAGCCATTGATCATTCCATAAAGGGTCTGGCCATAAAAGGGGGATGTCTACAGAGAATAGCAGGAAACCCACTAATAACAAAATTATTGGCGAACTTATCTTGATCTTTTGAGAAAGGGATGGAAGCCAGGCCATGATTAAGGTGGCGAGGCCCAGTCCGGCCAGGATAAGATAATGGTCAGTCATAGGTATTAAAAATAGGATTTTTCATTATTGACCTGTGCTGAATAAGAGTTAAAAAGATAAGAAAGTTTATAATTATGGAGTATATCCAATTAATGAGAAGGAATATTTCCTAAAAAAGCTATATTTGTGTATGGGAACAGATGTATCAATAGAAGTTAAGCGTTTCAAACAGGTTAGGGATGAACATGGTTTCACCCAGGCCGATTTCGCAAAATTACTGGGAATCAAGAACTCCACAGCCGATATTGAACGAGGCAGAACTAAGTTGTCGGGAAAAATAGTCGCTGAATTGCTGCGGCAGTTTGGGATCAATCCTTTGTGGCTTTTTGGGGAAAGCAATCAAAAATTCCTTCAGGTAAGCCAGGGTGATGTGAGTCCTAAAGTCATCAGTCTTAATTCAGCCGAGAATGAAAATATTGTACTGGTAAATGTAAAAGCTGCCGCCGGTTATCCTCATAACGTACAGGATGTGGACTGGTACCAGCAGTTACCTGCCTTTGACCTTCCATTGCCCGAATTTAGAAATGCCACCCACAGGGGGTTCCAGATCGAGGGAGACAGCATGTTACCTAATTACAGACCCGGAGAATGGGTGTTGGGAAAAGCCGTTCCTACTATTGAAGAAGCGAACAACAACAGGGTTCATGTAGTGGTACTATATGATTCTGTATTGGTGAAGAAGCTGCAAAAATTACCCGATCCTTCCAAGCTGCTGTTGATCTCCTTAAATGAGGAATACTTGCCTATTGAAGTAAATGTGAATGACATACAGGAACTGTGGCAGGTGAACAGCAAACTCACCTTTAACCTGGATGCTCCTTCAGAAAGCGGATTATTACGGCAATTGCAGCAGTCTATGGATGAGCTTAAAAGTGAATTTAAAACATTGAAAAAATAAGAAACGGCCTGAGATATCAGGCCGTTTCTCAAGATCCAAAGGGATCTTGGGTTGGTCGGTTAGTATGCGGTTCTACATATCGTCGTTTCCTTCGATACCTGTATTTTCACCTACTTCTTCTACGCCTTCCTCTACCGCTTCACCGGTCTCTTCGGCTGCTTCCTGGGTTTCTCTACAGGAAACAAGCGAAGTGGAAAGGGCAAAGGAAAAGAATAATAAAAAAATATACTTCTTCATAATTCAGTTTTAGGATTATTACATAAGAAGAAAGGAGGTTTACATGTCATCATCCATATCGTCTTCGATGTCTTCTACTTCATCTTCGATTTCATCACCCATCTCATCCATCTCTTCATTCATTTCCATGTCATCTGCTTCTTTTTCTGTTTCACGACAGGAAATAAAAGATGAACTTACTGTAAATAAAAGGGCAAATAATAAAATTAACTTTTTCATTTTTTTACGGTTTTAAAGGTTAGCACTATCAAATTTAAAGAAAGTATCTGTTTGTTAACCTTTTAACTGCTAAAATTTTCATAAAGTAGCCTTAAGGTAAGGAACTGTCATTCCTGATTAAGCTTCAGGAATTAATTGTCGTCTCCGATCTTTTCGATCTCTTCATTCACTTCTTCATTTACTTCTTTGTCGACCTCTTTGGCTGTTCTTTCCAGAATGCCTTCTCGGTCTTCTTCTACTGTTTCTTTTTCTACTTCAACTTCTTCAACTTCGCGCACTACTCTTTCTTCTCTTACCGTTTCTCTACAAGAAGTAAAGAATATTGTGGCAACAGCCAGTAGGGCAAACAGTTTTGTAATTTTCATTGTTTTATAGTTTTGGGTTTTCTAATCAGCCAAGGTAGCCATTTTCTATTGCTGCTGCTTCAAGTTTGGGAGTATTTTAGGAGAATATCTGAAATAATGTCAAAAAAAATAGTGTTTTCGATATAATTTTACATTTTATTAAAATAAAAGCCATCCTTTTAAGGGATGGCCTGTTAGGTAGATGATAAGCGAATATTTTTTAGCTTCTCACCGTAGTGCTACTATAATTGTTGTATTCGTTTTCATCGAGAAAGCCATCATCATTGTCATCCCAATCAGCGAAGATTCCAGAGTTCCACTCATTGTTATCTAACATCTCGTCATCATTTTCATCATAGTCATTAAACCACTCTGAATTTGAAAAGCCTTCAAACCACTCATCATCGGTTAAAAAACCGTCATTGTCTGCGTCAAAGGTATCCCAGTCGTTTTCTCCGGCATAATCCAAATAAATAGTGTTGCGACCTTCATTCCATTCATTTTCATCAATCCTATCGTCCTCATTAGCATCTGCCATGGCAAAGGCTGAACCATAGAATTCTTCTTCATTTAAAGAGGAATTACTGTCTTCATCCCATTCTCCGAATGCCATACCATTTGATTCGGCAAACTCATTTTCATCGAGCATATTGTCGTCATTGGTGTCGAAGTTTGCGAAATCTTCATCAAGGGGTTCTTCTTCCATAACCTCGGTTTCCAGAGATTCTTCACCCATGATCTCGGTTTCCTCTCCTTCCTTTTCAACATCTTTACAGGCTAAAAAGGAACTGCTAATGGTAAATAACATTACAAATAATAAAATAAATCGTTTCATAAGTTTAAATTTTTGAATTCATATTAACTACTTCGGAAAGATTGTCCTTCCGAATAGCCGGGTTCTTCCCTTACAGAAACTATTTTTTTCAGCAATAGTTTTTTTCAGCAATAGGCTCGCCCATATAATGTAAGGCTTTAAAAATCAGTTTATTTTAAAATAATCCTAAATGATTATTTTGCGGGGATTTGGTTGGAAAAGGTAGATTAAGGCTTCATTAAATGCTGCACTTTGGAATGCAGATGTTCACAAGCCTCTTTTGACAGAGGTTTCTCAAGGTAATCAATCACCTGAGGATAATTACCGGCTTTTTCTTTATCACTGGAATTTATGGAGGAGGTAACCATTACCACCCAAACATTGTCATCACAATGATCAAGGGCGATCTGGTCAAGCAGATCCCACCCGCTCATTCCCGGCATATTGATATCCAGAAGAACCAGAATAGGTTTCGAACTTGTGCGGTTGCATAGATAGGAGTAAGCGTCCTTACCATTATCAAAACAAAATAACGATGAAGATAATGGGCTTTTTTGAACCAGGATTTTGTGCAGGAACAAAACTACTGCATCGTCATCTATAATAACAACGTCTGTATTCATAGAAAGTAGGGTGCGGCAATTTCAAAAAATGGGGTTTAAGTTTGCCTGTTAATTTAAGCTCTTTGGTAAAATTCTGGTTATACAAAGCCTTAAAGATAAAAAAATATTGGTTTCGGCAACGTCGGGATTAATTAACCTGCGAATATTTCAGTCCTGTATTCCCAAAACTTATAAACAAATAACATCAAAAAGATCCCTGTTACCACAAACTCCATGAAAGTAGAAGCCAGTAACCCAATAAAGGAGCCCGAAGCTGCCTTAAGAGCGGTCCGCGAATCTGCCTTATTGAGTATCTCCCCCAGGTAGGCACCTACAAAAGGAGCGATGAGTATGGCAAAAGGAATGGGTATGAAGATGCCGGCAACTAATCCTATTGTGGCGCCGTACATTCCTTTTTTACTCCCGCCAAGGTATTTGGTTCCCAGTGCCGGGATAGCATATTGCAATGCGAAAATGATTATGGTGACCAGCAAGGTGATCCCCAGAAATGTATAATTCACTGGGATAACTGAGGTGAGGTGCAGTAGGAGCAGCCCTGTCCAACTCACAGGGATACCCGGCAGCATGGGAAGAAAACTTCCCAGAATTCCAACCAGCATTAAAATGGCAGCCAATGCAAGAATAATAAGGTCCATAGATCACATTTTTGGCTAATATAGGCAAAGAGAGCATAAAATTTTTAACTATAATATTAGTTTAAACTAAATATTTAGTTTAAATTAGCAGAATCAAGATCCGTTTTATGAAACAATTGACCAAAGCCGAAGAAGAGATCATGCAGATCCTTTGGGACCTAAAAGAAGCTAATGTCGCTTCTATAATTGAAAAGATGCCCGAGCCCAAACCTGCCTATAACACGGTATCCACCATCGTTCGTATCCTGGAGAGCAAAGAATTCGTCGATCATCGAAAAAAGGGAAAGGGTTATATCTATTTTCCTGTTGTGGAAAAAGAAACCTACACCAACCAAAGCATGAATAAGTTAATTGATGGCTATTTCAACGGGTCGTTCAAAAGCATGGTATCCTTCTTTATGAAAAAGAATAAAATGGACACGGCTGACCTGGAAGCAATTCTTAAGGAGATCAACAAAAAAGAAAAGTAATGCTAACTTATATTTTACAAACCATAGTCTTTCAGTTCGTCTTTTTGGTGACGTACGAGCTGTTCCTTAAGAAGGAGACCTTCTTTACCTATAATCGGGTCTACTTGCTGCTAACGCCGGTCCTGGCGTTGCTGCTTCCTTTGTTCAAAATTCCGCTATTACAAAATGTGATTTCTGCGGAAAGTTTTGTCATGCTACCTGAAGTCTTTATAGGTGGAAATCCTGAAGCGATAGTTTCGCACAACCGGGCACCCCTAACTCCTGAAACAGCTCAGACCCTTAACTGGTGGTTACTTATTTATGTTGGTGGGTTCCTCTTTAGCCTCGGTTTCTTCTTTAATAAGTTCAGAGTTCTGAGACAATTGTTTGCTCACAAACCTGTTTTCGAAAATGCTGAAATGAAGCTCGTGGAGGTGCCAAATTCAAAACTTGCCTGTACCTTTTATAACACCGTATTTTTAGGAGATAGAATTTCAGAAAAAGAAAAGGAGCAGATCCTTTCTCATGAACTGGTTCACGTGAAGCAGAAGCATACGCTGGATCTTCTATTTTTCGAGGTACTCAGGATCATTTTCTGGTTCAATCCGCTCATCTACGTCTACCAGTCCAGGATCTCTGCGCTGCATGAATTCCTTGCCGATGCGGGAGTCGTGAAAAAAGTGAAAAAACAGGATTACTTTCAGCAGCTCCTCAATTCAGCTTTTAATACCGAAAATATTTCATTCATCAATCAATTTTTCAATCATTCAATCATCAAAAAACGAATAGTTATGTTACAAAAAACCAAATCGGGAACCATTTCAAAATTTAAATTTTTGATCATTCTGCCGCTTATGCTGGCCATGCTCACATACGTATCGTGCTCGCAAGAGCCGGAAGATCAACTTTTAGATTCTCAAAAGAATTTAAAGGTACTCACTATTGAAGTTGAAGATTTCACCAATCAGACTTCCCAAGAAAAGGAAACGATCAGGGAGGCAGTGGGCCAGCTTTCTGAAGGTTTAGAGTATAAGGAGATCATCATTACAGATGGTGTAAAAACCATCAGTTTTACAAATAACTCTGAGTCAGGTAGACCCCATATTTCTGTACTAAATTCTTCCGGGGAAAAATCTCTTTCAGATGATAGAGCACCCGGGAAGAATAAAAATTTGACAGGCGATATTCCTTTCGCTGTCATCGAGGAAGTTCCGGTTTTTCCGGGCTGTGAATCTTTTGGATCCAATGAAGACCGAAAAAAATGTATGTCTGATAAGATCAATGAATTTATAAATAAGAATTTTGATAGCTCTTTAGGTAAAAGAAATGGTTTAACAGGGGTCAACAGGGTTTATGTGCAATTCAGGATCAACAAAGATGGAACTGT
>CAZNFK010000059.1:9702-15754 GCA_964572365.1 uncultured Flavobacteriaceae bacterium
TAACAGGGGTCAACAGGGTTTATGTGCAATTCAGGATCAACAAAGATGGAACTGTGGAAGTTCTGGGAGCGAGGGCGCCGCACCCGGCACTTGAGGAAGAAGCAAAGCGGGTAGTAAATCTCCTGCCAAACATGACTCCCGGGAAACAAAGAGGGGAAAATGTAAATGTGCTGTATACACTACCCATAACATTTAAAGTAGGTGAATAAGTTTATTTTCCTTTTATTATTATTTACAGCCGTTAAAGCCGAAGCTCAAACTTCGGCTTTAGCTGTGGCCGATAGTCTTTATGCGGTGGGGAATTATTCCGAAGCTATAAAAGAGCTGCAAAAAGCTCCTCTTTCGGTGGAAACGAAAATCAAACTTGCCCGCGCTCAAAAAGCCAAAGGAAATATTACTGCTGCTCTAGATTCATATAAGGAAGTTCTTCAAAAAGAGCCGGGGAGAATACTTGCAGCCGTTGAATACGCAAAACTTTTGTCGGCAACAGGAAAACTGCAGGAGGCAGACAGCCTTTTCAGTCTTCTTGTAATGAAGGACCGCATGAATCCAGATTTCCATTACCGATTAGGGCTGGTTAAAGAAAAATTGAAAGATTCTACTGCTTTAAAGCATTACCAAACCGCAGCGGTATTTAACAGCACCCATCAACAGGCCCTGGAGAAACTTGCCAGGTATAACCTGAGCCAGGGAAAATTGATGAAAACCGAAATTCTATGCAAACAGGGTCTGAAAGCGAATCCCGCAAATATTACCCTGCTTTCCCTTCTTGCCCAGGCTTTTTATCACATGGACGAGTATGAACTGGCTATCAAAGAATTTGAAAAGCTGATAGATTTGGGCGCTGCAAATGAGTTTGTACACAGCAAAATAGCACGTGCTCATGTATATGTTAATAATCTTGAAGAGGCCATTAAGCACTACAAAAAGGCACTCGATTATAATGAAGAGAATTATGCTACCCATTACAGTCTTGGTCAACTCTATGCCTTAACAGGGGAATTTATAAATTCTGAGGGTCACTTGCTGCAGGCCATTTTGCTGAAAGCGGTTACTCTTGATGCAGAATTTACCAGTCTTGGTCTTACTTATAAACTTCAGGGAAATCCAAAAAAGGCGCTTGAATACTTCAACAAAGCTCTTGAAGAAAATCCCGATAAGGAACGGGCAATGTATGAGCGTGCCATTGCAGCCGATTCATATTATGACGACCTGCAGACAAGGATGAATTATTACCAGGCTTACCTGGACAGATTTCAGGCAACGGGAAGTCCAGATCTCCTTCTACTGGCGAGGCGCAGGGTGAAAGATATTCGCGAAGAAATCCACATAAAGGGGACCGGCAAAGGGACACACTAGAAAATTTTCGGCAAAGTCTTCTTTTTCACTATTTTTGAAGCTCACTGTGAGTTCTACCTGCATGAATAAAACTTTACTTTTCCTTTTTTTAGTAGCTTTTACCTCCTGCGAGTACTTTGAAAAAAAGAAGATCTCTTCAGAAGAGATCCTTTCCCAGGAAACAAAAGAACTCAACTGGCAGGAAGTGGACCAGTATCCGGCTTTTGAAGAATGCAGGGATCTTATGGAGTCTAATGCGGCCAAAACCTGCTTCGGAAATAAGGTCGCCCGTTACTTCTATGCGAGGCTGGAAGCAAAACAACCTGTGGTTACAGAGTCTATTAACGATACGCTTTACCTGTACCTGAAGATTTCAGAAAAAGGTATTCCCGCTATTGATTCTATGGAAGTCGATTCCCTCGTGGTGCAGCAATTACCCGAAATAAGGGAGTGGCTTAAGCAAAGCGTTGATTCTCTTCCCAAGATCTACCCCGCCACCAAACGAGGTATTCCCGTGGTGACCAGGTTCAAGATGCCCATTGTTATTCAGGCCGAATGACTAGAGGTTGAATTTGTATCCCACCGTGAAATCCAGGGGGAAATTTCCATTCCCGTCAAGTACTATAGAAACAATGTCATTGTATCCAAGGGTAATGTAACTCACCTCGGTCACTTTGATATCTGCTCCAATTCCGAAGCTAAATGGCGCTGTAAAAGAAAATCCGCTGTCATCCTCGATCGCTATTACCTCCCCGTTTTCATTTGTGATCTGTACCCTGTCTTCAGAATAGAGAAATGTGGCGAGTTCGGCATCTATATGCACATCGAACCCCGAAAAATAGAGGGCCTTGAACCTGTAATTCACTGAAAGCTGCGTGGAGCTGTAGTGGTATTCATCTCTTTTAAAAGAATGCCGCAGCTGCAGGAAGGCGGAATGTCTCGGTGCTAAATTAGGGTCGAAAAATTCAAAATCCACCCCCAGCACCGGCACGAGCACGTTTTCTGGGTTAGTGGTGTATTTATTATTGGACAAACCGGTGAAAAGCCCCAGCCGATGCTGAATGTTAGGGGTAGAGGCATTGTAAGTGTAATCTTCCTCGACCATGGCATTGTATTGGTTCGCGAAATGTTTAAGACTGTAGAGCAAGAACTTCACTTCATCTGTTTTGATCTCTGCATCTGCAGTAAGTTTGTCCAGCGTATTTTTATACTCTCCCGCACGGTTAGTGAGTTCCCGTATGGTGTTTTTCTTTTGTACAAAATACCGGTACGTGGTACCCTCAAGATTCCAGTATAAACTCAAGGGGCCTTTGACTTCCCGCTGTAGCTGCAGGGTATCCCCTTCTATTATGAAGATTTCCTGAGCTGCCATGCCGGTAGATACCAGGAAGAAAATTATGGTCAGAAATCGTCTTATTTTCTGCATCATCATAGGTGTAGGAATTTAAAGATACTAAAAAATAAAATGGAGTTTCTTACTTTTTGAAACGTCTTCCTTTCCAATGATAACCGGAAAAAAGTGACAAAATTGCTACATAACTGCTGAAGAAAGGGTAAATGATGCTGCTGAAAAAGTAATTTTTCAAGGCTTTTTCCCTTCCGAAGAATTGAGCGCCATTGTAGATCAAAATAAAGTCTACATTAAACTTCAGGAGGAAAGGCAGTAACAGGATCTTTATAGGATAAATTCCTGCCAAAATCCCCAATGTGGCAAGTACCAGGCTCAGGTTCATTAAAAAAACGGTGAGGCCCACTATTTTTCCGAAGAAGCCTTTATAAGCCGAAGTCTTTGCAGCCCAGCGAACGCGTTGAGAAACGAGATTTTTCAAATCGGGTTGAAGTGCGGTAGATACTATTGCCGCCTTGCTTTTCAAAAAAGCGGTTTTGAAATCTTTTTTTCTGAATTTTTCCAGCAGGAAAATATCGTCCCCGCTGGCAATTCCCTCATTTCCGGAAAAACCATTGACTTCAAGAAAAGCTTTTTTACTGTAGCATAGATTAGCCCCGTTGCACATGAACGGCAGGTACACCCCAAATCCGCCCATTGTGGCAGCCTGCAAACTGAAAAGATCCAACTCCTGGAAACTATTGAAAAATCCCTTTTTTGGGACCGCAGTTACAGGTCCTGCAATCATTTTTGCACCGGTCTCTGTGATCGCGGCGTCAAATTCCCGGAGCCAGTCTTGAGGGAGCAGGCAGTCAGCATCTGTGGTGATTATATTCTCTTTTTCGGCGGTCTTGATACCGGTGGTGAGGGCGTCTTTTTTAGGGCTGCCCGAGGTTCTTTTATTTTGAAGCAGTTTCAGGTCAAGTTCAGGATTATTTTCAGCGAAGTTTTTACAGATCTCTTCGGAAGTATCTTCAGAAGCATCATTAACCAGGATTATTTCGAATAATTCCTTCGGATAGTTGAGCATCTTCAGGGAGTGTAGCACCTGCGGAAGGTGTTTGGCTTCATTCCGAAAGGGAATTAATATTGAAAAACCGGTTTTTGGAGCAGGGTTATTTCCGGAGAAATCGGGAAGCTTTATATATCCATACAGCAGGAAGAGCAGGAGAAAAACATACAAAAAAGTGATGATCCCCAGGAAAATGCTCATGTTGCGGCCGGTCTTGTTTTCTTGTATCTAAGCACGAAATAGCTGCCTACAAATCCCGGAACTGCAAAATTCAGGATCCAAACGGTGAGTACAATACTTAATACTACGATCTGCGGCACCTGGAGCAGTCCAAATACCCAAACCGCAAAACCTCCCTTGATAAGAGCGTCGAAAATGATCATAGTGGGAATGATGGAAGCCAAAATGTAGGTGCTGAAAACCGCTGAAATGAGCAAGGGATAAGATACATCCACCTTAAAGACCAGCAGTAAGAAATAGAATTGATGGGTGAAGATGAGGTAGCGTGCCGTTGCATAGATCATGGCTTTCCACCTTATTTCTTCGGGCACGTTGTTGAATGATTCCTCCAGCCTCTTGATAGAATAGCCTTTAAGTCTTATCCTGAATTTTTTCATGATCCAATAGATCACAAAGGGTGAAACCAACAGGCCGCCTACCAGGAAAGCATTGAAGACCGGGAGCGGCAGGTCAAGGCTGGTTATTAGAAACAGGAGTCCGGCAATTCCGAAGAAATAGGTGACGAAAAGTTGCGCCATATTTCCCAGGAAATTCAGGAAAATGACTTTTCTCCAGGCGTTACGGGCATAATACAAACATTTTGCACCGTATTCCCCAATTCGGCTGGGGGTGAAAATAGCCGCCGTAAAAGAGGCCAGGCTTTCTTTGGTCGCCTTTTTAAAGGAATTATGGCGTACGTGACCGCTTAGGTTTTGCCACTTCAGAATCTCGAAATACCAGTTGAAAAAGGTGAGCAAGAGCAGCACCAGGACGTTCTTCACCGAAAAGACCCTGTAGCGGAGCAGAATATTGAGGAAGTTTTCGAAGCTCATCTGTTCGTCGGAAGTCAGTTTATACCAGATAAAGTAAACTGCCGCCGAAACCACAAGGATCTTGAGAGCGAATGACAAGAATTGATTAGCTTTGTGCGAGGTGATCCTCATAAATACTGTGCGAGGTGGTTAGAACTTTTTTTCTGACCAAAAATCAAAAAAAATAGGGTTTATCCTGCAATAATACGAAGCTTTTGAATACCGAAAAAATCATTTTAGGCATTGACCCCGGCACCACTATCATGGGGTTTGGCCTCATCAAGGTGGTGAAGAAGAAAATGTTCTTTTTACAGCTCAATGAATTGCAGCTTCAAAAATATGATGATCCCTACGTAAAACTGAAGCTTATTTTTGAACGTACCATAGAACTGATCGATACCTGGCATCCCGATGAGATCGCTATTGAAGCTCCTTTTTTCGGAAAGAACGTGCAATCGATGCTGAAACTGGGCCGGGCACAGGGAGTAGCCATGGCAGCAGGATTGAGCCGGGAAGTGCCGGTGACCGAATACTCCCCTAAAAAGATCAAAATGGCCATCACCGGAAACGGGAATGCCAGCAAGGAACAGGTCGCGAAAATGCTGCAAAGCCTGCTTGCCCTCGAAACACTGCCAAAGAACCTCGATGCCACAGATGGACTCGCGGCTGCGGTTTGCCATCACTATAACTCCGGAAAAGTGGTTTCAGGAAAAAGCTACTCGGGCTGGGAGGCGTTTGTGAAGCAAAATCCGGGGAAAGTAAAGTAATTTGAAGATGAGATGATTTGAAGATCTGAAAATGATCTTCAAATTTTCAAATTGACTAATTCTCAAATTAAAAAGATGTCTGGAATATATATTCATATACCTTTCTGCAAACAGGCCTGCCACTACTGTGATTTCCATTTCTCGACTTCGGTGAAGAAGAAGCCGCAGATGGTGGAAGCGCTTTGCAAAGAACTGGTGCTTCGGAAGAATGAAATTTCAGAAGAGGTGGAGACCATCTATTTTGGGGGTGGTACGCCTTCTTTGCTTTCTGCGGAAGAATTGCAGCAAATATTTCAGGTGATACAGCAGAATTACGAAATAATGGAGGACGCCGAGATCACCTTAGAAGCGAACCCCGACGATCTTTCCGAAGATAAGATAAAGCAGCTGGCCGATTCTCCGGTAAACCGACTGAGCATTGGGGTGCAATCCTTTTTTGAAGAAGATCTGAAATTGATGAACCGGGCGCACAACGAAAAGGAGGCCTTAAAGTCAATTCAAACCGCTAAAAAATATT
>CAZNFK010000060.1:0-15613 GCA_964572365.1 uncultured Flavobacteriaceae bacterium
TTTCTTCCTTCTTAGTCTCCCGGGTGATGCGGGTGGTTTCGGGAAGTTCAGCGAATGGCCGCACCACTTCGGTCATGTTTTCAATGGCGCCGTGGGTGAATATCCTGCCAATGGACGGATCTAAAAATTTCAAGAGCCGCTGGGCTTTTCCGAGGGAATAGCCGAAGAGGATAGAAGTCTTGCCTTCCAACTGATTTTGTTGCCACCACTTATTGATATCCGTCATCACCTGCTCCTGCGGCAGCCATTTAAAGGCCGGTAATCCAAAGGTGCATTCTGTAATAAAGGCATGACATTTCACCGGTTCAAAAGGTACTGCGATCCCATCGTCTTCAGTTTTATAGTCCCCGCTAAAAACCCAGACTTCACCTTTATATTCCACCCTCACCTGGGAGGAACCAATGATGTGCCCGGCAGGATGAAGGGAAAATTTCACATTATTGATGCTGAAAGTTTCGCCGTAGTCTCTTCCGGAAACTTCAACATCCCCCAACCGATGTTTTATGATGGGAACATTGGTATGATGGGTGATGTACTGCTTGTGGCCCCAACGGGAATGGTCGGCATGGCCATGGGTGATAATAGCTTTTTCCACCGGCCTCCAGGGATCCAGGTAAACATCGGCCTGTTCACAGTAAATGCCTTTGTCATTGAAAACAAGCAGGGGTATATTATTTCTTCGTACCGGCATATTTTCAAGTTAGGATTTTTCTTGCAGGGCGGCTGAAGCATTAGGAAAATATTAAAATTCTTCTTTAGCGGGTTAGCGATTGCAGCGGATAGCTCCCGAAGGTTTTTCCAAAAAAACCGAGGACTAGGAGCGGAAAACCTGCCTGCGGTAGGCAGGCGCGGCCCCGACTTTTTGGAGGGGAAACCCCCAAATAATGATAAAAAGTAAAGCCAGAATCTTTATATTTGGGTAAAACATTAGCATATGTCATTTTCAGATCTTTTTGGAACAGGGGAACACCTGAGGAATTTAGGCCATTTTGCGGCAATTGTTAACCTGGCCGCTGTGGACGGGGAAATCAATGAAAAAGAGGAAGCTCAATTGCGGCACTTTGCCGATAAACTGGATATTCAGGAAGAGGAATACAATAAGGTTTTAAAAAATCCTACTGCTTTTCCCATACACCCTAACAACAGTGTACAGGGAAGGCTGGAGCGACTGCATGATCTCTTCAAAATCATCTATGTTGATCATTATATTGACGAGGAGGAAGAGGATCTACTAAGAAAATATGCCATTGGTCTCGGTTTTTCACCCTCAGTTTCTGAAGGCATCATCAAAAGATCGATCCAGATCTTTAGCGGACAGATAAGTTTTGATGACTATGTGTATTTGCTGAACAAAGACGAATAACCTGAAATAATTATAACTAAAAAAGGACCTTTTTGAGGTCCTTTTTTTTGCTGTTTCTTATTTTGAATTATTTGTATTTCGCCATGAATTCCTCGGCCTTTTCCACCATATCTTTACTTCCGCAGAAGAAAGGCACACGCTGATGCAGCTCGGTTGGATCAATATCCAGGATTCGGGTGAAGCCGTCACTGGCTTTTCCCCCAGCCTGTTCGGCGATATATGCCATAGGGTTACATTCATATAGCAACCTCAGTTTTCCGTTTGGTGCTTTGGAACTGGTGGGGTAAAAATAGATCCCGCCCTTTATCATGTTCCGGTGAAAATCGGAAACCAGGGAACCAATATATCTTGAGGTATAAGGCCGGTCATCCTTTTCTTCCTGGCAATATTTGATATAGTCTTTCACCCCCTGCGGAAAATGCACATAATTTCCTTCATTTACCGAGTAGATATGGCCTTTTTCGGGATACTTCATATTGGGATGAGACAGGTACCAGGAACCTAACGCGGGATTAAGGGTAAAACCGTTCACTCCGTAACCCGTTGTATAAACCAGCATGGTAGAGGTGCCGTATACGATGTATCCGGCTGCTACCTGTTTATTCCCGGGTTGCAAAAAATCTTCGAGTTGTACAGGTGTTCCTACAGGGGTAACTCTGCGGTAGATCGAAAAAATGGTACCAACAGAAACGTTTACATCAATATTTGAACTTCCGTCCAGAGGATCCATCAGGACCACATACTTATTTGCATTGTCGTTCTTGCTTCCGGAAATAGTGATGAAATCTTCCATTTCTTCGGAAGCAATTCCGCATACGATCTCGCGATTGGTAAGGGTTTGAATGAATTTTTCATTGGCATAGACATCCAGTTTTTGCTGGTCTTCCCCCTGTACATTGGTTTCGCCCGCAGCACCTGTAATGTCTACCAGTCCTGCCTTATTCACTTCATGATTCACCACTTTTGCAGCCAAACGGATCGAGTTTATCAACCGGGAAAGTTCGCCTGAAGAATAAGCGAATTCAGATTGATTTTCAATAATAAACTCTCCTAAAGTTTGGTGTTTCTGGACCATTTTAATACAATTGATTTTGATACTGAACAAAACTAACCCAAATTAATTTAAGCAACTATAACGATTTCGTAAATTTTATCTAAAAATCAATTTCTACTTTTGTCGTTTAAACAAGGTCTATGGAAACTGTAATCAGAAAAGGAAGAAAAGAAGATATGCCCGCAGTACTTGAGCTCATCAAAGAACTGGCAGCATTTGAAAAGGAGCCCGATGCGGTGATCACCACAGTAGAAACTCTGGAGCAGGAAGGCTTTGGGGAGAATCCACTTTTTCATGTTTTTGTAGCTGAAGTTGAAGGAAGAATTGAAGGTATGGCGCTGGTCTATTACCGCTTTTCCACCTGGAAAGGCCGCACCCTGCACCTGGAAGATCTAATTGTAAGGGAAGAAAAAAGGGGAACAGGTCTTGGAAATGCACTTTATAAAAAGGTGATACATTTTGCCAAAGAACAGGGTTTAAAGCGTGTGGAATGGGTAGTGCTTGACTGGAACCAACATGCCATAGACTTTTATGAGCGCAGCGGAGCCCATGTGCTGAAGGATTGGTATACAGTACAAATGGATGAAGACGGAATCACAAAATTCGTAGAAACCAACGCATGAAGATATTCAAGTTTGGAGGAGCATCGGTAAAAGATGCAGAAGGAGTAAGAAATGTGCTGCAGGTTCTGAAACCCAATGGCAAAAACGATAAAGTCATCGTGATCTCGGCAATGGGCAAGATCACCAACGCCCTTGAAGAAGTGGTCAATGACTATCTCACCACCGGAAAATATAATGATTCCCTGCAGCCTGTAAAGGAATTTCACCTCAACATTCTGCGGGATCTTTTTCCTAACGAACGGGAAACCGTCTTTGGAAAGGTTAAAGAATATTTCGCAGAGCTGGAGAATTTTCTGCAACACAACCGTTCCCAACAATATGATTTTGTGTATGACCAGGTGGTGATCTACGGGGAATTGTTGTCTACCACCATTGTGAGCGAATACCTGATTTCTGAAGGGTTTCACAACGACTGGCTCGATGCCCGAAATTGCATAAAAACCGACAGCACCTACCGGGATGCTCAGGTGCAGTGGGAAGAGACCCAGGCAAGGATCATGAATTCGGTAAACAGAGATCGCATTACCATCACGCAGGGCTTCATAGCAACAGACAGCAATAATTTTTCGACTACTTTGGGCCGGGAAGGAAGTGACTACACGGCCGGGATATTTGCCTATTGTCTCAATGCAGACAGTGTAACCATCTGGAAAGATGTTCCGGGAGTGCTTAATGCCGATCCACGGGTATTTGAAAAGCCACGGCTATTGGAGCATATCTCCTATGAAGAAGCTATAGAACTTGCTTTTTATGGAGCCTCGGTCATTCATCCCAAGACCTTGCAACCTTTGCAGCGAAAGGAGATCCCGCTATATGTTCGTTCATTTCTACATCCCGAAAATGAGGGTACCGCGGTAAAAAAAGGTCAGCCAATCTTCCCCAGGATCCCGTGCTTCATCGTAAAAAAGAACCAGGTGCTGATCTCACTTTCATCGCTGGATTTCTCGTTCATAATGGAAGAGAACATCAGCCATATCTTCAGTTTATTCCATAAGTATCAGATAAAAGTAGATCTTATTCAGAATTCTGCCATTAGTTTCTCGGTTTGCGTTGATAATAAATTTAATAACTTAGAAAAGTTAATCAATCAATTAAAGGCAACTTTCAGGGTAACCTATAATACCGGAGTCTCATTGTATACCATAAGGCATTTTGACGATGCCGCCATAAGAGAGCTGGAAAAGGATAAAAAGATCCTGCTAAAGCAAACCACAAGAGAAACGGTACAGATCGTTGCCACTCCTTAACCGCCTTTGTGCAAAAAAAGAATATAAATGGGAATTGTGAGCGCAAAAGAAGTCGCCAGGGTCATGAACCTTGATAAATTTGGTTTTTTAGGCACCTCTATGGGGTGGGTGGTCTTGCAAACCACCAGGCTTTCGGTCATCAACAAAGAATATGAAAAACGAAAAAATCTGCCGGCCACTGAATTTATCGACTCTATCCTCAAGGCATTCGAAATAGATTTTGAGATTCCCGAGGAAGACCTGAAAAGGATACCAAAAACAGGACCTTTTATTACCATTTCTAACCACCCGCTGGGAGGTATTGACGGAATGATCCTCATGAAGCTGCTGCTTTCAAAAAGGGAAGATTATAAAGTCATCGCCAATTTCCTCCTGGAGAGAATCGAGCCATTACAGCCATACATCATGCCTGTAAACCCCTTTGAAGAACATAAGGAAGCGAAGTCAAGCATGAAAGGGATCAAAGATGCCATTCTGCACTTGCGGGAGGGGAACCCGCTGGGAATATTCCCCGCGGGAGAGGTTAGCACCTTTCGACAAGAGCGAATGATAGTGGATCGTCCGTGGGATCCTGCTGCCATGAAATTAATTCAGAAAGCAAAAGTACCGGTGATCCCTATATATTTCCATGCGAAGAACAGCACCTTTTTTTACAGGCTGGCCTCCCTGAGTGATGTTTTGCGCACCGCAAAACTGCCCAGTGAAATGCTTTCCCAGAAAAAGAGGAAGATAAAGGTGCGGATTGGAAATGCCATTTCTCCGGAGGATCTGGAGGAAATTCCGAACATTGAAGCACTTACCGCATTTTTAAGAAGAAAGACCTACATGCTGGCCAATGCCTTTGAGAAAAAGCCATTTTTTAAAGGTATTCCCAAGAACATAAAAATTCCGAAACCGCCCAGGCAGATCGTCGCGGAAACCTGTCATGATCTAATGCTCGAGGAGGTAGAAACCTGCCGGAAACTGGACAAACGTTTACTCGAAAGCAAGAATTACGAGGTCTTTTTGGCGAAAAAAGAGATCATCCCCAATATTCTGAAAGAGATTGGACGATTAAGAGAGATCACCTTCCGCGCAATTGGAGAAGGAACCAATATGTCTACAGATCTTGATAAGTTCGATGACTACTATTACCACATGTTTCTTTGGGACAACGACGCGAACAGGATTGCCGGTGCCTATCGAATGGGAATGGGAGCCGAGATCTACGAAAAATACGGCATCAACGGTTTTTACCTGCAGGACCTCTTTAGGTTTGAGCCGGAGCTGCATAAAATGATGAGCGAATCCATCGAAATGGGGCGCGCTTTTATTTGTAAAGATTACCAGCAGCGGCCCATGCCCTTGTTCCTGCTCTGGAAAGGGATCGTTCACTGCACTCTGCGCTTCCCCACGCATAAATTCCTTATTGGCGGAGTGAGCATCAGCAACAAGTTTTCCAATTTCTCAAAATCATTGATGATCGAATTTATGCGGTCACATTATTACGACCCGTATATCGCTCAATACGTGCGGCCAAAAAAGGAATTCAAGGTGAAGCTGAAGGACGGGGACAAGGATTTTGTTTTTGATGAAACGAAGGCCGATCTCAATAAATTTGATAAGATCATTGACGAGGTCGAACCCGGAAGCCTTCGATTGCCTGTGTTGATCAAGAAATACATCAAACAGAATGCAAAGGTGGTTGCTTTTAATGTCGATCCTTTGTTCAATGATGCCATAGACGGCTTGATGTACATTCGCATTGCAGACCTGCCGGAAAGCACCGTAAAGCCGGTGATGGAAGAATTTCAGCAGGAGCTGGAAAGAAAAGTGACCGAGTTGAGAAAAAAGGAATGAAAATGCCTTTTTCGGGTAGCGATTTTCTCTTACTGCGGAAAGGCTTGCGTGTCCCTTTTGTGATTAGTATATTCCACACAATAAAAAGAAAGACATGGAAAAGATTTTAATAGTTGGTGCCAACGGAAGCACAGGGAAAAGAATCATTGAGATCCTCAACAACACCCAGAGTTTTGAACCGGTAGCCATGATACGGGATGAAGCGCAAAAAGCCATTTTTGATGACATGGAAGTTAAGTCGGTGCTGGCAGACCTGGAGCAGGAGGACCTTTCAGAAACATTAAAAGGAATTGACAAAGTTATCTTTGCTGCCGGATCTGGAAGCAAAACCGGCCCGGAAAAGACTACGGCAGTTGATGAGCAGGGCGCCATCAAAATGATAGACGCTGCTAAAAAAGCGAAGGTCAAAAAATTCATTATGCTTAGCGCTATGGGAGCCGATGAGCCATCCAAATTTAAGGAGCTGGAACATTACCTGGAGGCAAAAGCCAAAGCAGATGAACATCTTAGAAACAGCGGACTTTCCTATACGATTGTTCGCCCCGGAAGGTTGACCGATGATATGGGTATGGGAAAAGTGAAACTGGCGACCAAACTCGGAGAAAAAGGAGAGATCGCGAGGGATGACGTTGCCTTTCTGCTCATCATGTCACTGGCCGATCCATTGGTACAGAACATGACCTTTGAAGCCATTGAGGGGGAAGAACCCATTAAATCGGCCATGATAGAACTCAGCCGCGGTTAACATGAAGCCACTTCGGAAAGAAATCACTCCCGGAACTAAGGTCAGCATTGTTCAAAAGCAGGACCAGCGCTCCGGGAAATTAACAGAGGGCACGGTTGCCAATATTCTTACAAAATCGCCCTCACACCCTCACGGAATAAAAGTAAGGCTGGAGACAGGAGAGGTTGGCAGGGTTCAGAAATTGGCCTGAAGGATTTAATAGGCTCTTATTCGTTGAGAATTGACAACGATCAACAGCATAAGAATAAAAATTCCGGTCATAATATGTTCGAAAGTGACGCCGGCATCCATCAGCAAACCTACCACTAAGGGGCCAAGGGCAGTACTAATGACCGAGAACATGGTAAAAACACTTCTAATCACTCCCATTTTTTCTGTTCCGTAGAGTTCCGCGATCAATGAAGTTTTCACCGTTCCCGAAACTCCCATAGTGATCCCCGCAGTGACCAGGAAGATGAGGGCGCCGATAATGCTGTTCATAAAGGCAAACGGCAGAAGACCCAGGGTGGCAGGTATCAGGTAATATCTAAAGAGCTTTTTAGCTGAGAATTTATCCACCCAAATTCCGCCGAATAAGGAAAATAGAAAACGGGTAACGGCATAGACCGTAAAAAAGGTGGCGTATAATTGTACCGACCAACCTTTATTTTCCACAAAAACATATTGATAAAAGAAGATGGCGGTTGCCGAGAAACTCAGGATAAAACTTGCCGGCATCATCACGCCAAACCTGCTGTCAAAAACCACACTTTTATAATCCTTTAATAAAGACCATACCGAGGGCTTTCCCTGGGTAGATAGTTTAGCATCAAAATTATCGAGCCGGGTGAACTTTAGCCTTAGCAGGTACAGCAAGAGAAAAGCGCCACTGGCGATCGCAGCTATACGCCAGTCGAACCAGGCGATCAAGGAGGCGATCAACAAAGGGAAAACGGCTTCTCCAACAGAAAATCCCAAAGAAGCAAAGCTGAGGGCCTTGCCACGATCGGCGATGAATTGTTTAGACATGATGGTCATGCTAATATGAGTGAGCAAACCCTGCCCGGCAAGCCGCAGTCCGGTGATAGCAACTACCAGAAGTACCAGGTTTTTGGAAAGACCTAACAGAATACTGGAGAAGGCAAGGCCAATCACAGTGTAAGCCGTCACTTTCTTTGCAGGTTTATGGTCAACAGTATGTCCTACAGATAACATGACTACCGAAGCTGTGATAGTACAGCCTGCGTATATCGCACCAAAAGTACCTTCTGAAATATCGAAGGACCTTAAAATTTCAGGGACATATAAAGAAATGAGAAAAGTCTGACCAAATCCCGATAAAAAAGTGAGGAGCCATCCAAAACTCACGGTCTTGAAGTTTCCTTTTAGGAAATAGAAAAATTCTTTCAAACCAACCTTTTTTTCTGATTGATCTGCAAAGGTAAGAGGCCCGAAAGGGATAGTGCAGAAATATCTTCAGGATTATTTTTAGCGATATAGAAAAGGTCTATCACTATTGATCTTTCTTCTTTCATCTACCGAAGGTCTGGATGATCTTTTGAGCGATCGTATCGGCCAGTTTGATATGGCTCTCAAAGGTCCACCCTGCCACATGCGGACTAAAAAGCACATTTTCCATCAACAGCAAATCCTGCAATGGAGCGGGAACTTCCCCTTCCAAAAAAAGGTGTTCAAAAGATGATTTTTCATACTCCAGCACATCCAGTCCGGCCCCAAGGATCTTTTTTTTCCGCAGAGCTTCTACCAGGTCGGCTGTAACTACGCTCTTCCCACGAGCTGTATTGAGGAACCAGAAAGGTTTAGAAAATCCATTGATCCACTCTTTATTGACCATGCCGTTAGTTTGCTGGGTCCAGGGGGTGTGAAGGCTCACCACATCTGCTCTCTTCTGCAATTCTTTGAGGGAAACCTGCTTCGCGTTCGCGTCTTCCAGGTTTGGCAGAATATCATGAAAGATCACCTCAACATCAAAGCCTTTCAATTTTTTGGCAAAAGATCTTCCCATATTTCCGTAGCCAATGATGCCGACGGTTTTTCCTTCCAGTTCCACTCCCCTGTTGGCTTCCCGGTACCAGAAGCCTTCCCGCACCTGCCGGTCCGCCTTGTTCAGATTATTGAAGAGGGACAAAAGCATTCCCAGCGCATGTTCTCCAACAGCATTACGGTTCCCTTCAGGTGCAGAGAAAAGTTGTATTCCTTTCTTGCGGGCGTATTCCACATCAATACTCTCCAGGCCTGCCCCAACGCGGGCGATAAACTTTAGATTGGGTGCGGCATCCATGAATTCCCTGGTGATCTTAAACCGGCTGCGGATCACGATCCCGTCATACAAATGTTGATTTTGAAGGATCTCTTCCTGGCTTTGATCGTAGGCTTCAATATTTTCGTGACCTGCGGCTTCAAGTTTCTGTATGAGGGTTGGATGATTACTATCTGCGTGAAGAATGATCATAAAAAATCAAATTTTTGGATAATCGGTTTGAGTGAGGGAATCCTGAACATTTCCGGTATGCAGGGTACTTAATTTTTCAAAAAGCATGATATGAACCTCTTCTCCGTTTTTGGTCATGGGGCAATGTTTCACTCCTTTTGGAACAATGATGATCTCCCCTTCCTTGACCGTTTCGGTCCTGTCTTCGAACTGAAGGTACAATGTTCCTTTTAGGACCTGGAACAACTCATCTTCCTCCTCATGTTGATGCCAAACGAATTCATCTTTCACTTTCGCCACCAACACCTGCATATCATTCACTACACCTATCTGCCGTGGATGCCAGTGGTTGCTGAAACGGGTTAATTTTTCCTTTGGATCAATAGCTTTCATAAAATGCATTTTTGGAATCTTCTTTTTCAGAAGAAACTAAATTACTAAATCAAATTCGGGACAGGGACACCACGCGGGTGAAATCACAGATTACAAGCACCGAATTTCAAAAAATCTACTATTGTGGAATTCCTGAAGCACCTCCTTTAAAATCCTAAAATAAGCTTTGCGATGGTAAAATAAATAAGGATCCCGAAAATGTCATTACTGGTAGTGATGAACGGACCCGTAGCCATAGCGGGATCTATCCCGAATTTATCGAGGATAATAGGCACGAAAGTCCCGATAAGGGAGGCAATGACAATCACCGAAACCAAAGATATCCCAACTGTCAACCCAAACCAGAAGTCAAAGCCCAGCAGGAAAATTCCCCCAATAATAAGCAACAGAGCCAGGGCGGCTCCGTTCAAAAGACTCAATAAGATCTCTTTGATCAACCTGTTAAGCAGAGAGCCGCTCAAGCTTTGGTTGGCAAGACCCTGCAACACGATCGCAGACGACTGCACTCCCACATTCCCGGCCATCGCGGCAATAAGAGGCACAAAAAAGAACAGGGCGGCGTGTTCCTGCATGGCCGCATCGAAGGTTCCCAAAACTGTTACCGAGACAAAACCTCCCAGTAGGGCAAGGATAAGCCACGGTAATCGGGCACGGGTTAGCCGCAGGATGGAGTCATCGGCTTCCACATCTTCCGAAATACCTGCCGCCATCTGGTAATCTTTTTCGGCTTCATCCCTAATGAAATCCACAATATCATCAATGGTGACCCGTCCCACCAGCCGGCCCATTTCATCGACGACGGGGATAGCTTCCAGATCATACTTCTGCATGATCCTCGCCACCTCATCGCCCTTGGTATGCACATTCACATAATCTACCTTCGGTATGTAAATATCGCTGATGTTGGCTTTACTCGGCGCGGTAAGCAGATCCTTAAGGGAAAGTCGGCCTTTCAGTTTTCCGCGGTCATCGACCACATAAATGGAATGCACCCGGGTAACATTTTCGGCCTGCGCGCGCATCTCGGTCATACAGCCGGTAACACTCCAGTTCTCGTTAACCTTTACCAATTCCTTGGCCATCAAACCACCCGCAGAATTCTCATCATAGCGCAGCAGCTCCACAATGTGTTCTGCGTGTTCTTCGTCGATGATCTCTCCTATTACCTCCTGCTTTCTTTCTTCGGAAAGCTCGGCGATAATATCGGCGGCATCATCGGTATCCATATTCTCGAGCTCCTCGGCGATCTCTTTTGCCGAAAGGTTGTCAAGAATGCGCTCCCGCACGTCTTCCTCCAGCTCCATAAGGGCTTCGGAAGTTTTTGTACTGTCAAGAAGTTTAATGATATAAGTTGCCTGGTCGAGATCAAGCTCATCTATGATCTCGGCAATATCGGCATGGTGAACCTCCTCCAGCTGCAGCAACAGTTCATCATCCTTATGTTCTTCAATAAGGTGCTGAATGTTTTCAATATACTCTTCGTTTATCTCAAACTGCATGCGGTTCGATTTTTTGGGTCAGTTCAATGAAGCGGGCAGTGCTTAGCTGCTCCGGCCGCAGTCCAAATATACTATCTTCTTTGATATCTTGAGGCAGATCAAAGATTTTCAAACTATTCCTTAAGGTCTTCCTGCGCTGCTGAAAAGCGGTTTTCACCACCCTGAAAAATAGTTTTTCATTACAGGGCAAGGAAAAATCCTCTTTTCGGGTAAGCCTTAGCACCCCGCTGTCCACTTTTGGCGGCGGATTAAAAACCGATGGTGGCACCGTGAACAGGTAGTCTGCTTCGTAAAAAGCCTGCACCAGTACCGACAGTATCCCGTAGGTTTTACTGCCTTCTTTTTCACAAATTCGCTGAGCTACTTCTTTCTGAAACATGCCCGAAAATTCAGGAATTAATTCCCTTAACTCCAGCATCTTAAAAACGATCTGTGAAGAAATATTATAGGGAAAATTCCCAATGATCGCGAATTGATCTTTTCCGAAGACCTCACTTATATCATACTTTAAAAAGTCCTTTTCATGGATCTTTCCTTCCAGCGCAGGGTAATGTTCGTGTAGATAGGCTACACTTTCGGTGTCGATCTCGATCACATGAACATCGATATTTTTTTCCAGCAGATATTTGGTCAGCACCCCCATTCCCGGGCCAATTTCCAAAACATGATCATAACCGCTGTAAGAAAGGGTATCGGCGATCTTTGCAGCTACATTTTCATCTTTTAAAAAATGTTGTCCCAGGTGTTTTTTTGCCCTAACCTCACCCAGATCTTCTGTATTTCTATTGCGCTGCCCTTTGTCCGGACCTTTTCTACCGTAATTTTTCTTCATGTTCCGGAATTTTGACCTTGATAATAGTCAGTTGGAAATTATTGTTCACTTATCACCTCGAGCTCTGTCCTGAAGGCCACAAACTTCCCTTCAAAAGGTGCACTTTTAGCCCTCAATGTTGAAGCGTCCTCGTCATAATACTTTTGAAGTGTTTCTTTGCTCTCTGTAGTGTATTGCACCGAATAGGTGATACCGCCCATTTCTTCATTCACCAGCACCCTGGTCATCAAAGCTTTCGAGAATTTGCCGGTGTTGAGCATATCGGGAATATGTTCAGATTTCATCCATTCCACCCACTCGTCATGCACGTCTTCCTGAATGTTTATGGTTACATTATAAATGATCATTGCTAAAAAGTTTTTAGGGAAAGGAAGAGGTCATTCGAGTTCATCTCCCCTTAATTTCCGGAATTTCTTCCGGGCGTCGACAAAGTAAATACTATCGGCGTAATTAAAGATAATTTTTTCATAAAACTCCTGCGCTTTTTCGGGCTGCCCCAGTTCTTCAGCATACAATTCGGCCAGGCGGTAATGGGCGTTATCACCTAAAACCCCATTTTTATAATGCTGAATAAGTTTCAGGTAATTGGCTTCAGCCTTTTCGAATTCCCCGTTCTCCTCAAACAAAAGAGCCTGTTTCAGCAAGGCATCGTCTTCAATTTTTTCCCCTTTATGGTTCGTGAGGACAGAATCCAGGACTTTCACTGCCTCCTCTTTTTTCTCCTGAAAAGCTAAAAGATCTGCCTGGGCGTACAGTTTCAAAGCCGTTTGAGTGGAATCATCAAGGGAATTTTCGCTGATCATCAGTGCAAGCTCCATAGCGTCATTGGCGATCAATTGCGAGGTAGCCGATTTCAACACGTCGAGCTGAATGGTAGCCCATTCAAAATCGCCTTTGAAATAACTGGTTTTGGCCACCTTGAATCTTGCCATCTGGGCAATGACATCGTTCTGTACCAGATTTTGCACCTGGGTATAGAAGATCAGGGCCTGGTTGAATTTTTCATCGAGCACAAGTATATCGGCCAAAGCCATTTTCAAAGCGGCTTCTTCCAGTTTTTTCAGGTCTTTATCCAGCAAATTTCTCAGGATAGCTTCTGCTTCTTCTCCCCTGCCCATTTCAAAAGCCAGGAAGTTCGCATGGTCTATCTGGAGGGAGAGGGTTTTTACGCCCGTGCCGTATACTTCGAAAAGTTCGTTATAACCGATTTCTATTTCAGGGTATTTTTCTTTGGGAAAGCTGTCTTTCAGAATGTTCAATCTTAACTGGTGTGCCTGGAGCTTCACTTCCTCCTGCGGAGTTTCTTCAATTATAAAGTCCAATATCTCCAGGGCTGTCTCAGGTTCGCCTTCTTCATTTGCCAAAATGGTCAACCTCATGATGGGGGCCAGCCCCTGCTGAGACCTTCGGTAGATGGCTTTTTCCTGCAAAAAAGCTTTTTTGAACTCCTTTTGTTGAACGAACAACCAGCTTAACATCTCATTGTACAGGATGTTTTGATCTTCCTGGAGCTTTTTCAGCAGTAATTTTCTAAAAACGATATTGGCCTCATTCGCCGGATCTTCGGTAATGAACTGGCCGTAGATCCTGCTTACCCCGGGTAATAAATTCGGGTTGCTCCCCAGCACATTGATGTAATTGCTGAACATTTTTTCGATCTCGCCCTGTTCGCCGTAAAGTCGTGCCAGCTGAATATGATATTGGGCATCAGAATTCATCTTCATTCCAAGCTCGTAAGCCGCTACGGCATTGTCGAGTAAACTGTATTTTTCAAAGGTGCGGGCAATGGAAAAAGCGTAATTGGGCCGGGATTCTATTGCTCTTAAAGCCTCCCTGTAAAATTCTTCTGCTTGCTGCTGTTTTTTCTGAAGTTCATAATTATGGCCCAGCTCTACGAGGTAATGAGGTGCATTGGCAGTATTGTTCACTTTGTAGTTCAGTAATTCTTCGGCTTTCTCAAATTTTTCCAGTTGCTGATACGTGGCAATAAGCCCGAAAAAATAGTCGGGATTACCCGGCTCCTGCTCTACCAGTTTTTCGTAGATGTTCAGCGCTTTTTCAAAATCTCCCCTATCGAAATAATTCTTCGCCAGCTGCTCGGTCTGTGAAAAACCGGAAACAGCGAAAAATAGCATTAATGTAAGGGCGTAAAAGAATCGCATCCAGGAGTTTTTAATAAAGATAAGAAAATGCAGATTTACATTTCTGAAAGAGAGGATATTATTATGGAGGATGACCCCATAAAAGAAAAACCTAACAGGTTTTGAAAACCTGTTAGGTTTGACTACTATTTTTCACAGCAAGGTTCTAATTGATCATATCAAATCCTGTGTAAGGGATCAATACTTCCGGCACCTTAATACCTTCAGGAGTCTGGTAATTTTCCAGGATCCCGGCAAGTACTCTTGGCAGTGCAAGAGAACTTCCATTAAGGGTGTGCGCCAGTTGCTTTTTCCCATCGGCAGTTTTGTAGCGAAGCTTTAACCTGTTTGCCTGGAAAGTCTCAAAATTTGAACAAGAACTGATCTCCAGCCAGCGGTCTTGCGCGGTGGAAAACACCTCAAAATCGTAGGTAAGAGCAGAGGTGAACCCAAGGTCTCCGCCACAAAGTCTTAAGATCCTGTAAGGCAGTTTCAACTCCCGCAGAATGTCTTTCACCTGCTCCACCATACCGTCTAAAGCGGCATAGGAATCTTCTGGTTTTTCAATGCGAACGATCTCCACTTTATCAAACTGGTGCAGGCGGTTCAGCCCTCGCACATGTGCCCCGTAAGAACCGGCCTCTCTTCTAAAACAAGGCGTGTACCCGGTACAGGCAATTGGAAGATCGCTTTCTGAAAGCATCTCATCCCTGAACATATTGGTCACGGGAACTTCTGCAGTTGGTATCAAATAAAGATTGTCTTCGGTTACGTGGTACATCTGCCCCTCTTTATCGGGTAGTTGACCGGTCCCATAACCCGAAGCTTCGTTCACCATCAATGGCATCTGGTATTCAGTGTAACCTGCAGCCACGTTCTTATCCAAAAAGTAGGAAATGAGCGCTCTTTGCAACCTGGCTCCCTTTCCTTTATAAACCGGAAAACCGGCGCCGGTGATCTTATTTCCCAGCTCAAAATCTATAATATCATATTTCTTGGCCAGCTCCCAGTGCGGCAGCGCCCCTTCGGCCAGTTGCGGCACCTCCCCTTCCTTAAAGATCTCTTCGTTATCTTCTTCTGAAGTTCCCGCAGGAACTATGGCATTCGGGATATTGGGAATATTGTAAAGGTGCCTGTTCAAAGCAGCCGTGGTTTCAGCAAGTTTTTCTGAAAGTGTCTTTGAAGTTTCCTTTAAATCGGAAGTTTTTTGCTTCAGGAGATTCGCTTTTTGATGCTCCCCGTTCTTGAACATCAGCCCGATCTCTTTTGAAAGTCGGTTAGATTCTGCCAGGGTTTCATCAAGTTCTGCCTGCGTGGAGCGACGGGTTTCGTCAAGATCCAGCACTTCGGAAAAGAGCTGCTCTGCATCAAAATTTCTCTTTTTCAAGGCTTCGATATACGCCTCTTTATTCGCCCGAATATTGGCTACCTGTAACATAACTTCTG
>CAZNFK010000061.1:0-14263 GCA_964572365.1 uncultured Flavobacteriaceae bacterium
GTAACGTGGAGATCCTAAAGCAGGCTCAAAACAACCCTTACGCTGTAGAAGACCAGATCGCGATCATCTACGCCGGTTCAAAGAACCTGTTGAGAGATGTGCCGGTTGAGAAAGTTAGAGAATTTGAAAAAGATTACCTGGAGTTCCTTAATGCCAAGCACAGAGACGTTCTTGACACCTTAAAGGCAGGTAAACTTACAGATGAGGTTACCGATACGTTAACAAACGTAGCCAAGGAACTTTCAGCTAAGTATAAAAAATAGTATTGAGTATAGAGAATTGAGGTTTGAGAAACTCTTTCTCTGTTTTCAATGTTGAATTTATAAGTATTGAGATATAGGTCTAAGATCTCATATCTCAATACTCAATACTAAATAAGAATGGCCAATTTAAAAGAATTACGAAGCAGGATCACCTCGGTTTCTTCAACCATGCAGATAACCAGTGCCATGAAAATGGTATCGGCTGCAAAGTTGAGCAAAGCGCAGGATGCGATCACTGCTATGAGGCCTTATGCTGAAAAGCTTTCAGAATTACTGCAGAACCTGAGCGCTACTCTTGACAGCGATCAGAGCAGTAAGTATGCAGAGCAGCGTGAGGTGAACAACGTGCTTATCGTAGCTGTTTCTTCAAACAGAGGATTGGCGGGAGCTTTTAATTCCAACATCGTTAAAGCCGTAAAGCAGCTGGCTGCTGAAGATTACAGCGGAAAGAATATCGATGTGATGACCATTGGTAAAAAGGCCAATGATATTCTGAAGAAAACTTTCGATATCTATAAGAACAATAACGAGATCTATGATGATCTTTCTTATGACAATGTTGCCGAAATCGCCGAAGAGCTCATGAAACAGTTCGTCGATGGGAAATACGACAAGATCGTAGTTGTGTATAACCAGTTCAAGAACGCGGCTACCCAGATCGTGATGAGAGAACAGTTCTTACCTATCGTCCCGGTGGAAAAAGATGAAGAAGTGGTGCTGGATTACATTTTTGAACCTTCTAAGGAAGAGATCGTTCTTGAGTTGATCCCCAAGTCCTTGAAAATGCAAATATTCAAGGCCCTTCGTGATTCATTTGCTTCAGAGCACGGCGCGCGTATGACCGCCATGCACAAAGCGACCGATAACGCTACAGAGCTTCGTGACTCGCTTAAATTATCTTATAACAAAGCCCGCCAGGCTTCTATTACCAATGAGATCCTGGAGATCGTTGGTGGAGCTGAGGCTTTGAATAAATAATTTTCAGAATATAGGGCTGTAAATCAGCTTTTTGAGACCCCGTACCCACAGGTGCGGGGTTTTCTTTTTGTAATTGGTATCACTTTTGTTTTTACTTTAAAGGAATAATAAAAACCGCGGTTATGAAACAACTTTTACAATTACTTTCGGCAGGCCTTCTAATGTTTGGGTTAACTAATTGTGCCAACGGCAAAAAGCTTCAGGAGGAGCCGCCTGTACCGCTTCAGGAGTCTTATTACACCACCTGGACAGGCGGGTTAAAAGGTGCCGATTCAGGTTTTACCCTTTTCATTCCTGCAGAAACTGATTCAGAAGTGAAGCTGGATTCGGTTTATTTCCGCGGAAGGAGTGCGGTTCTTCAGAAATCTGAAGCCAACCCAGATCTGTATCTGGCGTATTTCAAGATCCCTTCAGAAGAAAAACCCAGAGATGTGATCATGCACATAGATCCGAAAAAAGAATACGGGAACAAACCGCCGCAATTGCCCGAAAAAATTCCATTTGACCTGGAAGAAGGGGAGGCTGTAGTGAGATACACCAGGAACGGAAAGGAAAAATACTTCAGGATCACCGGTATTAAAAAGAAGGATTCCAGCGATGTCGAAATAAAAAGGCCCGAAAATATTCGGCATTAAGGTCACCTATAGTACATTTGTGAGATAACTCAACCAAATTACTATTGGCCCTCCTCCAAAAGCTATTTAAACAAACTTTCGTTTACGGTGTTGCCACAGTGGTGCCCAGGATGCTTTCTTTCCTGCTGGTGCCGCTTTATACCTATTATCTGCCTACAGAAGGTTTTGGGGAAGTGGCCATTGTCTTTGCCTGGATCGCGGTTTTCAATGTGGTGCTGGCTTACGGGATGGAGACTTCCTTTTTTCGGTTTTTCCACCAGGAAAACTTCCGGAAAGAAGTAGTAGCTACTTCTTCTATTTCCCTGATCATCTCCACCGGCCTTTTCCTCGTCCTTGGATTCCTGCTGAAAGATGTTATTTCAGAAGCTACTACGATCGCCTCCCACTATATCAGCTATGTCTTATTGATCCTTGCGCTTGATGCCCTGGTCATTATTCCTTTCGCCTGGCTAAGGGCGACGGAAAAACCGGCTATTTTCGCGATGGTCAAGATAGGGAATGTGGCGATCAACCTTGGCCTCAACGTTTTCTTTATAGTTGCGCTTCCAGTTTGGGCCGAAGAAAGCCCTATGCTGCAAAAAATCTACAAACCCGATTTTGAGATCGCCTATATCTTTATCTCCAATCTTATTGCCAGCGCCCTCACCTTACTGGTCATGCTGCCGTTCTATATTAAACTTGAATACCGCATTAATAGAGAGCTGTGGAAAAAAATGCTGAAGTATGGCGCGCCCATTCTCATTGCGGGAATTGGTTTCGTTATAAATGAGGTTTTTGATAAGATCCTTTTGGGATGGTTGCTTCCGCAGGATATCGCGAAGTCGGAAGTGGGGGCTTATGCCGCCTGTTACAGGCTGGCCCTGTTCATGACCCTTTTTGCGACCGCTTTTCGAATGGGCATAGAACCCTTCTTTTTCAGCCATGCCAAGGAAAAAGACGCGACCCACACCTATGCCTTGATCACCAAGTATTTTGTCATTTTCGGATCTGTGATCCTGGTGGTGGTCACCGTTTTTTCCGATCTTCTCAAGTTAGTCCTAATTCAGGATTCTTCTTATTGGGAAGCGATGGTCGTGGTGCCCATGATACTTGTAGCAAACTTGTTTCTTGGTATCTACCACAATTTGTCAGTCTGGTACAAGGTCAGTGACCGCACGAGGTTTGCAGGATATATTTCCATTTTTGGAGCCATCCTTACCCTTGTGCTTAACTTCTGGCTCATTCCGTATTACAGTTATGTAGGTTCTGCCATTGCCACCATGGCTGCATACGGGAGCATGATGTTGCTTTCCTTTTACTTCGGAAGAAAATATTATCCCATCCCTTATGATCTCAAGCGAATAGGCAGTTATTTGCTGCTGTCCATCACTTTTTCTGCTGTGTATTTCTATGTTTTTAGAAACAATTATTATTTGGGCAGCATATTAATTCTTATCTTTTTTGCCCTTATTTATTACGCTGAAAAAGATCAGTTAAAACAAATTTTGAAGAGGGGATAAAACCCTTCAGAAGCAAAATAGAATCTATGAACGTTAAGATTATCAACAGGTCTGAGCACGATCTACCGGCCTATGAAACCGGAAGTTCTGCAGGGATGGACCTGAGAGCAAACAACCCCGAACCTGTAACTCTAAAACCACTGGAAAGAGCTATAATCAAAACCGGACTTTTTATCGAACTTCCGGTTGGTTACGAAGCCCAGGTAAGACCCCGCAGCGGACTGGCAGCAAAAAAGGGAATCACCGTACTAAATTCTCCGGGAACCATTGATGCCGATTATCGGGGGGAAATAGGCGTGATCCTGGTGAATTTATCCAATGAAGATTTCACCGTTGAAAAAGGCGAGCGCGTGGCACAGCTTGTGATCTCCCGGCATGAACACATTTTTTGGAAAGAAGTTGATGTGCTCGAAGAAACTTCTCGCGGGGAAGGCGGCTTTGGAAGCACGGGAACCAAATGACAATCTTCAATTAACAATAAACAATTAATCGATATAGATATGAGATCTGTGCGAAATATCTCAAATCTCACTACTAAATACTCAATACTAAAAAAATGAAAATTATTGTCCCCATGGCGGGTCGCGGGTCGCGCCTTCGTCCTCATACCTTAACAGTACCAAAACCATTGATTCCTATCGCAGGAAAACCCATAGTTCACCGGCTGGTGGAAGATATTGCAAAAGTTCTCGATGAAAAAATCGATGAGATAGCCTTCATAATCGGGGAAGATTTTGGGGAAAAGGTTGAAACCGACCTTAAAGAGATCGCTAAAACCCTTGGAGCGAAAGGCACCATCTATTACCAGGATAAACCCCTGGGAACCGGGCACGCGATCATGTGCGCCAAGGATTCTTTGGAAGGCCCCGCAGTGATCGCCTATGCCGATACACTTTTTAAAGCTGATTTTACGTTAGATAAAGAAGCTGATGGGGTGATATGGGTAAAACAGGTAAAAAACCCTTCAGCATACGGCGTGGTGCAGCTGAATGAAAAGAACCAGATAGTGGACCTGGTGGAAAAGCCAGAAGAATTCGTTTCAGACCTTGCGGTGATCGGAATTTACTATTTCAAAGACGTGGCTGTATTGAAAAATGAGTTGCAGGAAGTGCTTGACAAGAACATCATTCGCGGCGGTGAATATCAGATCAATGACGGTATCGAAGCCATGAAACGAAAGGGAATGATCTTTGTTCCCGGGAAGGTGGATGAGTGGATGGACTGCGGGAACAAACAGGTCACCGTGGAGACCAATACCCGCATGTTGAATTTCCTTCAGAACGATGGGGAAGAACTGATCTCCGGCGATGTGAAAATGGAAAATTCTGAGATCATTGAACCCTGTTTCATCGGGGAAAATGTGGTCCTCAAGAATGCGAAAATCGGACCGAATGTTTCTATCGGTAATGGCTGTAAGATCTCTAATTCAACCATTGAGAACAGTTTGATCCAGACATTTTCAGAAGTGGAAAATGCGAAACTGAAGAATGCCATGATTGGGAATTTCGCGAAATTTAATGGCGAATTCACCGAGATAAGTATCGGAGATTATTCGGTACTGGAATAATATAAACTTAAGTAAGCAAGGCTGCATATGAAAAAATCTATCCTCATAGTATCTTTTTGGGCCTTGCTTTTTTATTGTCCCGGTTTGAAGGCACAGGAAAAGGAAAAACCCGTCGTAGAGGTAGAGACGGTAGACCTGGGGGAGGTGAATGACGCTTTTCAGGAACATTTTTATGAGGCCCTGAAGCAAAAGGCGATTGAGAATTACGAAAAGGCCATAGATGAACTGGTGCAATGCCTGGCTATTGATGCGCTGCCTGTTGTTTATCTCGAACTGGGGAAGAACCACAATGCCCTTCAAAAATATACTCAGGCTGCGGCTTATCTTGAAAAGGGGAGAACAATTCTTCCCGAAAACACGGCTATCCTGGAAGAGCTTTACAAATCTTATTTTTTGAGCGAACAATTTTCAAAGGCCCTGCCTGTTGTAAAAGATCTCGCGAACATAGACGGCTCTTTTTCTGAAGATCTTGTGAACCTGTACATTCTCAACGAGAGGTACGATGAAGCGCTAAGTTTACTGGATTCGCTGGATGCCAAAAAAGGCTCGAACACCAACAGGGACAGCCTGCGGCGCCAGGTATACGCCCGTACTAATAATGTGGAGGCCCAACTTGAGGATCTCGAACAAAGGATCGCGGAAGATCCTGAAGATGAAAAAAGTTACCTGAACCTTATTTTTGTCTACAGTGAAAACGGGCGTGCAGAAGAAGCTTTTGCGGCAGCAAAAAAACTTCTTGAAATGAACCCTTCTTCAGAATTGGTTCATCTTGCTCTGTATAAGTTCTATTTGAATGAAGGCCAAACCGAAGAAGCCGTAAATTCGCTGCGCATCGTGCTGGGGAGCGACCAGGTAGATGAAGTCACCAAATACCAGGCACTAAACGATTTTTTGATGTTTGTTTCAGAAAATCCGAGTTTGGAAGAAGATTTGATAGAGCTGGTAAAGGTATTCTCTGAAGAGGAGAACAACACGAAGGTTTATAAACAGCTGGGAACCTTTTTTCTTGAAAAAAGAAAGACAGAACCGGCTCTTAAATACTTTCAATTGGCTCTTGAATCTAACAAGACCGATTTCGGACTTTATAAAGAGCTGCTGGAACTGCAACTTGACTTCGGAAATTATGAAGAAGCGATTGAAGTGAGTACGGGAGCGATCGAAAATTTTCCGGCGCAACCTTTGCTCTATTTACTCAAGGGCAGGGCGCAGAACAAAGTAGGGCAGTTCCCGGAAGCAGAAGAGACTTTATTAACGGGTCTTGACTTTATCATAGATGATACAGCCCTGGAAAGGGAATTCTACCAGGAGCTTACAGCAACCTACAAAGGATTGGAAGATCCCGAAAAAGCTTCAGAATACCAGAAAAAGGCAGATGAACTTGAAAAACCAAATTGATGACTAAGAAACTCCAGATCTTTATACTTCTACTTTCACTCACCCTGGCCTCCTGCGGCTCTAAAAAGGCTAAAATGGGAACAGTTGCTCCCGAAGATGCGGCAGTGGCAGCAGTGGTGGCTAACCATTACAATAATGAGGTGGACTTTAAAACCCTTCAGGGGAAGCTTGCCGTGCGCTATACTACCGAAGAGAGGGACCAGAGCGTAACGGTGAATTTCCGGATGAAAAAGAACGACACCATCTGGATGAGCGGGCAGTTGCTCGGCATTCCGTTGGCAAAGGTGATGATCACACCAAATTCGGTTCAATTCTACGAAAAGATCAGTAAAACCTATTTTGACGGCGATTTCCGGTTGTTGAGCGACCTTTTGGGAACTCCGCTGGACTACCAAAAAATTCAGAATTTATTGTTGGGGCAGGCGATCTATGACCTGCGTGAAGAACGATATAAGTTGAGTGAATCAAGCAGGGGTTACCAGTTACAACCTTCCGCAGAAACTTTTCTGAAGAAATTATTTCTTCTTGATGCCGGAAATTTCAAGACCCTGGCACAGCAAATAGGGCAGGAAAATTCAAACAGAAGCGTAACGGTCACTTATCCCGAATATCAGAAAATAGGGAAACAACTTTTCCCGGGGCAAATCCAGATCGTGGCTAATGAAGGAGCCGAAAACACCAGAATTGACATGCAATTTCGCGGAATAGATTTTAATGTGCCTGTTTCTTTTCCATTTTCAATACCTTCGGGCTATGAAGAAATTTTAATAGAATGAATCCCTCCATCTTTGTAAGAACTTTATTTATTTCAGGTTTTCTGCTTCTTAGCCTGAACAGTTTTGGCCAGTCAGACAAAAGAGAAGAGCTCGAACAGCGAAGACTTGAACTTCAGCAGGAGATCAAAAGGATCAACAGTATTCGTACAGAAAACCTCAAAAAGGAGAAATCTGTACTGGATGAGGTCAATGACCTTCAGCAGCAAATAAGGGCGACAGAGAATCTCATCAGGGTCACCAATCAACAAGCGAACCTGTTGACGCGTGAGATAAGGTCCAATCAAAACAAAATAGGAGAATTACGAAAGGAGCTCGAAAAGCTCAAGGAGGACTACGAGAAGATGATACAGAAGTCCTACAGGAGCAAATCCCAGCAGAGCAGGATAATGTTCCTTCTTTCTGCGGAAAGCTTTCTACAGGCTTATAAAAGGCTTCAATACATGAAGCAATACGCTAACTACAGGAAGCAGCAGGGTGATGAGATCAAAGCAAGGGCTGCCGAACTGCAAAAACTAAATGCGAGCCTGGCCGAGCAAAAGCAGGCCAAGGATCGTCTGATTGCAGAAAACCAGAAGACCCGGGCGAAACTGGAGGAGGACAGGAAGTCTCAACAATCCTTAATAGCGACAATTCGGAAAAAAGAAGGGCAGTATGCTGCGCAACTTCGTAAAAAGCAGCAGGAAGTGAATGCGATTGACCGGGAGATCGAAAGGATCATTGCTGCCTCCATTGCCGCGAATAATAAAGAGAGCGGTTCAGAGTCAAGAGAGGTTTTCAAGTTAACTCCCGAGGCGAAGGCCCTGGCTGCGAATTTTGCCAGCAACAAAGGAAAGTTGCCCTGGCCGGTAAAATCGGGTATTGTTTCCATGCGTTTTGGAACTCAGCCACACCCCGTGGTAAAATCGATTACCATTAACAGCAACGGAGTGCGTATCGATACTGAAAAAGGCGGAAAAGCCAAAGCCGTTTTCGGAGGGGTGGTAAGTGAGGTGCAGGCTGTAAAAGGCGCTAATAAAGCCGTAATGGTGAGGCATGGGGATTATATTTCCATCTACAACAACCTCGATAAGATCTTTGTGAGAAAGGGGGATGAAGTTTCTATAGGGCAGGAATTAGGAGAGGTGGCCACCAGCAACAGTTCCGGAAAAACCACCCTGCATTTCCTCTTATATCAAAACTCCACAAAACTTAATCCGGAGCACTGGATCTATAAAATGTAGACCAGCTTAGCTGTTCATGAAAAGCGCCTTAAGTTCGGTAGCTTCTCCCGGTTTCATTTTTCCGGCGAGTACCAGGGCGAGTTGTTTTCTTCTAAGGGCAGCCGCGAAACGCTCTTTTTCAAGGTCAGATTCAGGCTCAAGAGGTGGGATCTTCACCGGGGTGCCGGTCTCATCTACTGCCACGAACGTGTAAATGGCTTCATTAGCTTTACTACGGGTTCCACTCTCTCGATCTTCTACCCAAACATCAATATAGATCTCCATAGACGTTTTAAAAGCGCGAGAAACGGCTGCTTCAACAGTAACTACGCTCCCAAGAGGCACAGCTTTGTTAAAGGCAACGTGATTTACCGAAGCAGTAACTACGATTCTGCGGCTGTGGCGCCGGGCAGCGATACTCGCAGCCCTATCCATCCTGGCCAAAAGTTCCCCTCCAAAAAGGTTGTTTAAAGGATTGGTCTCACTGGGTAATACCAGGTCGGTCATTATAGTTCTTGAGTCTTCTGGAGTTTTTGCTTGCATCAATGCTAAATTTTGGCCAAAGGTAAGGTGCTTTAATAAATGCCCCGCGTTAAGGGTATATTAAAAAACTATTTTGGAATAAAGAAGTCTGAGAAAAGAGGTTGGGGTTTACAACTCCTGAACCAGTAACCAGGCGCCGGGATTGGACTTTTTGATCTCCCTTAAGGTTCTCAGGGATTCTAAGCGGTCCTCATGACTGCTGTACACCACCTGGTGCAAGCCAAACCTGTTGGCTCCTATCTGGCGAGCCTTATAACCTTCTTTTTTTAACTGCTGCACCTTTTTCTCGGCATTCTCTTCAAGACGGAACGCTCCGGCTACAATGTGATATTTACCGGACTGTTTGGCAACCTTCAGGGTTACTGCAGGCAACGGATTAGAGATCACAAAAGTAGCTTGCTGAATTTGAGTTTCCAGCTGGGTAGCCGCTTTTTGCTGTTCTGCCAGATTGTGCTCGGTCACCTGGTTGCTGTAGAAATTCATTCCCGCAGCACCGCTCAGCCCAAGGGCCAGTAATCCAACAGCGGCATATTTTAACCAGTTACCTGTACTTCTTCTTTCAGGAGTAAAGGCCACCGGCGCTTTTTCTTCAATTTCGGCAGCCTGTTTCTTGTAGGTTTCCCTAAGAATTTCTCCGGAATTAAAATCGCTGAGGCCAAATGCCTCTTTCAGGAAATTGTTTTCAGCAATGGGTTCAAACTGCAGTTTTTCACCTTCAGTAAGGGTGAAACTTCCAACTTTTTCAAGATTGACATTCTTGTTTTCTTCAAGAATTGAATTCAGGTCCTGAACGTAGGAATGCAATTTCTCTAAGGCAGTGGTATAAGAGATGTTTTCTACCTCCACAATATGGTTTGCCAGTAATCCGTCGTTCTTAACCAGCTGACGGTTAAAAGAAACGGTTTTTTTAGGCGGATAAAACTGGTTTGTGGTTGGATGAATGCGGGCTGAATGATGTTGTGTGATAAAAGCCCCGAATCCCGGTAGGATCACGCATTCATACCGGTATAAAAGTTCGTGTATGTAATTTGCTACTGCCATTTGAACAAATGTAGAATAATTTAAATTTAGAAAAAAGAGGCTGCTTCAAATTTATTAACAAATTTTTATTTTAATTTTCCTTTCTAATTTTTCACCATGGAACTTTCTGATTTGCAATTTGTTCTGGCCCTTCAACATGTGCCGAACCTGGGTGATGCAACAGCCAAAAAACTCATTAGGCATGCCGGTTCTGCCGAAGGTGTTTTTAAGGAAAAATTGGGAAATCTATTGAGGATCGATGGAGTTGGGAAGGTCAAGCTTCAGGACCTCCAAGACCCGGTTCACTTGCGTGCTGCTGAAAAAGAGATGGACTTCATTCACCAAAACAATATTCATTATTTGTTTTTCAAAGATGAAAATTACCCCGAAAGGCTCAAACATTGTCTTGATGGGCCCATCCTACTTTTTCAACGCGGAAATGTTGATCTTCAGAATAAAAGGATCATTAGTATTGTAGGAACCAGGAAAGCTACCGTTCATGGAATAGCCTTTTGTGAAAAGCTGCTGGAAGATCTAAGTCCGTTGGATCCAGTTATTATCTCGGGTTTTGCCTATGGTATTGATATTTGCGCCCAAAAGTCCGCGATAAAGCATCAGCTGCAAACCGTGGGCTGTCTTGCCCATGGGCTCAACCAGATCTATCCGAGAGTACATCAAAAATATGTAAAAGATATAGAGGAAAACGGTGGGTTCTTAACCGATTTTTGGAGCACAGATATTTTCGATCGAAACAATTTCCTTAGGCGTAACCGGATCATAGCCGGGCTTAGCGAAGCCACCATAGTCATTGAAAGTGCCGAAAAGGGAGGTTCTCTTGTTACCGCCGATATCGCCAACTCCTATAATCGGGAGGTATTTGCAGTTCCCGGAAGACCTGCAGACAGTCAAAGCAAGGGCTGTAACATGTTGATAAGATCTCAGCAGGCGCACTTACTTACAAGTGCTGCAGACCTGGTTTATATGTTGGGGTGGCAGCTTGAGGAAACTGTAAAACCGGTGCAAAAACAGCTTTTTGTGGAGCTTGAGGAGGAAGAGAAAAAATTATACGGTTTTCTGAAAGAACGTGGAAAAGAACAACTCGATCTAATTGCCCTTAACTGCAGTATTCCAACATTTAAAGCAGCCACCCTGTTGTTGAATATGGAACTCAAAGGTGTGGTGCGGCCCTTGCCGGGGAAACTTTTTGAAGTCGTCTAGTAACCTAATTTCTCCCGCACCCTTACCAATACTTCATCGGCAGTTTTTCGGGCCTTTTCAGCGCCTACCGCCAGGGCTTCTTCGATCTTTTCAGGATTTTGCATGTAGAAATCATACAGTTCGCGCTCTTTTTTGAAACGTTCTGCGATCAATTCATACAAAGCTTGTTTCGCGTGCCCATAGCCGTAATTACCGCCTTCATAGTTTCTGCGCATCTCGGCTACCTGTTCTTTGGATGCCATCAGCTTAAAGATGTTAAAAACATTACAGCTGTCGGGATCTTTTGGTTCTTCCAGCGGGGTGCTGTCAGTCTGGATTCCCATGATCTGCTTGCGCAGTTTTTTATCGGGCTGGAAAATGTTGATGATGTTCCCTTTTGATTTGCTCATTTTGGCACCGTCAGTTCCTGGCACATACATGGTTTCTTCGGAAACTTTAGCTTCAGGAATCACAAAGGTTTCTCCCATTTTTGTGTGAAAGCGGGAAGCCACATCCCTGGTCATTTCCAGGTGTTGCAACTGGTCTTTCCCTACCGGAACGATCTCGGCATCATAAAGCAGGATATCGGCTGCCATCAGCATCGGGTAATCAAACAACCCGGCGTTCACGTCTTCCAGCCTGTCTGCCTTGTCTTTAAAAGAATGGGCCAGGGTAAGTCTCTGATACGGAAAAAAACAGTTGAGGTACCAGGTAAGTTCTGTAGTTTGCGGTACATCGCTTTGCCTGTAAAAAACCGATTTTTCGATATCGAGTCCAAAAGCCAGCCAGGTAGCGGCGGTAGAAAGCGTGTTCTCTTTCATTACTGCAGCATCTTTGATCTGGGTAAGGGTATGCAGGTTGGCAATGAACAGGAAGGATTCATTCTTTGGGTCATTGGCCATCTCAACTGCAGGAATGATCGCTCCTAAAATGTTACCCAAATGCGGGGTTCCTGTGCTTTGGATTCCGGTAAGTATTCTGGACATCGGCTTTTTCTATTTTTGCACAAAGGTATCTATTTTAAGGAATTCCTTCAATCCAATTCCTTATTTTTGGTGCGTATGCGAATCCTTCGAATCTTCCTGGTTGCCCTGTGGCGAATATGGTTTTACATCCTCATGGCGATTCCCATAATTGTATTTTTTCCCCTTTTACTGCTGTTCACTTCGCGCACCAAATTTTATCCGCAGTTCTTTATTCTCGCCCGTTGGTGGGCTTTTTTCATTCTCTTCGGAATGGGATTCCTTCCGAAGATAAAGCGAGAGCAAAAACTCAAAAAAGGGGAAAGCTACATGCTGGTGGCCAACCACACTTCCATGACCGATATTATGCTCATGCTGGTGACGGTAAGGAATCCCTTTGTTTTTGTAGGAAAAAAAGAACTGGTGAAAATTCCCCTTTTTGGATACTTCTATAAACGCACCTGTATCCTGGTTGACCGAGGAAACCAGAGAAGCCGTAAGGAAGTTTTTGATAGCGCTCAACGAAGGTTGAATGAAGGCACAAGTATTTGCATTTTTCCTGAAGGGGGCGTACCAGATGATTTGAATTTGATACTCGACTCCTTTAAAGACGGAGCTTTTCGGCTTGCCATAGACCACCAGATCCCGATTGTGCCTATGGTGTTTTACGACAATAAAAAGAGGTTTCCTTATGTTTTCTCGAAAGGCAGCCCTGGCAGGATGAGGGTAAAGATCAAGAACTTTATTTGCACCAAAGGAAAAACTCAGGATGACAAAAGATTCCTTCGCGAAGAGACAAGAGAGGTCATATTAAATGAGCTTGAAAATCGGCATTTTTAGAACTTATAACTAAACCCGGAGTAGATTCCCAGGTAGTAAGGCTGTGTTCCTGCGGGGCTCGAATTAAAGGTGTTGAACTGGTATTTAAGCATCGGCTCGAAATTCAGCTTGAATTTTTCAGAAAGATTATAATCCACTCCCAATCCAATATTGGTACTGAAGCTTATTTCGTTGAGGTTACTGGCTTTACCTACCGCCGAAATGTTTCCGGAATTAACCGAAACCCTGTTCTCGTCCAGGAATAATGTACTGGCACCTCCAATGATATTCAGGCCGAATTTATTGTCGATCAGGTTATACTCCAATTCTAAAGGAACCTCTATAAAGCCCATTTTTTGATTTAATAATCCGGAATTGACATTTCCCAAAAGGTCCCTGTTGCTGTTCGCAATCGGTTGTTTGGTTGTCGATGACCTTCCGGATCCATCAGACATCTGTACCTCTGTCTGGTCATTAAAGGCGACACTGCTAATATCCAAAGGTCCGGCAATAGCCTGGAAAGAAACACCATTCGTGTTGAAGCTCATGTTGACCTTATTGACCCCGGATCGGATCTTGACCTTATCCGAAATATTATAAGCGATATTCACCCCGTATGAATAAGTGACTTCTCCTTCGCTGTTGTTGTTATTGAATTTCGGGTCCAGGAAGTTTCCTTTTCCGAAGTTGCCATAGTAGATAGGTGCTGCATGAGTTGAAACTTCGAAATTTCCTCTGGAACTTTTTTCTGCCACCTGCTGCTCCTGTTCCCGGATCGCTTCAAAAATGGATTTTTTTGAGATGGTCTTTTTATTTTTACCCGATCTTACTGCTTCTGCTGTTGCTATCGTGTTTTCTTTGTCCGGGCTTATAACCTTCGCGCTTTTCGGGTTTTTCAGCGGAATCACTTCAGGAGTAGGGGAAACTTTGGTAACAGCAGGCTTCTTTATGGTTGATTCGAAAGAAGGTGCATTAGCAGGACTTTCATCGGGAGTAATTAACAATCGGTTTCCGGCAAGGCTGTTCTGGTTGTTCAGGTAGTTTTCTTCAAGATCTTCATTGGCGATCGAAGCTCCAGACTGAGCCGGGAATATCCAGTCGCCAATAAGGAAAATGATGGCAAGCACTGCCGCGATCCCTGCGATTCTTGACCAGAATGGGGTGATCACAGGTCTTCTCTGTTCTTTTTCCTGCAGCTTTGCCGAAATAGATCTCCAGACAGCTTCATTAGGGGTAGCTTCAAAATCCTTGAATTTCTCCTGAAAGAGTCTGTCTATGTACTTTTTCTCTTTCATTACATTGACCGGGCGGTAGATTTGTTTAAACTGTTTTCAATCTTCTCTTTTAAGATCACCCGGGCTCTGGCCAGGTTGGATTTTGATGTTCCTGTGGAAATATTCATGATCTCTG
>CAZNFK010000062.1:0-13965 GCA_964572365.1 uncultured Flavobacteriaceae bacterium
GTGAAACTGCTTCGCTGGATAAGTATTTGCAAGAAATTGGTAAAGTTGACCTGATCACCGCCGATGAAGAGGTGGAATTGGCGCAACGAATAAAAGCGGGTGATGACCGGGCCCTGGAGAAACTAACCAAAGCGAACCTTCGTTTTGTGGTTTCTGTGGCTAAACAATATCAAAACCAGGGATTGACCCTTCCCGACCTTATTAATGAAGGAAATTTAGGATTAATAAAAGCGGCAAAAAGATTCGATGAAACCCGTGGTTTCAAATTCATATCCTACGCCGTTTGGTGGATTCGCCAATCTATTCTTCAGGCGCTGGCAGAACAGTCGCGTATTGTGCGTCTGCCACTTAACAAGATCGGGTCTATCAATAAGATCAATAAGACTTTTGCCTTTTTAGAGCAATCACATGAGCGCCCGCCTTCCGCAGAAGAGATCGCGAAAGAGTTGGACATGACCATTAATGACGTGAAGGAATCCATGAAGAATTCCGGACGTCACGTATCAATGGATGCTCCTTTAGTAGAAGGGGAAGATTCTAACCTTTATGATGTATTGCGTTCAGGGGAATCCCCCAACCCAGATAAGGAGCTTTTACATGAGTCGCTTAGAACTGAAATTGAACGTGCTTTGGAAACTTTAACACCGCGTGAAGCCGATGTAATTCGTCTTTATTTTGGACTTGGAGACCAACACCCAATGACGCTGGAAGAAATAGGCGAGACTTTTGATCTTACAAGAGAAAGAGTTAGACAAATTAAGGAAAAAGCCATTAGAAGGCTGAAACATACTTCCAGAAGTAAAATATTAAAGACATACCTGGGCTAATTCCCCGGTAACGATGACAAACAGTTTAAACAAACTGTTCGTTTTTTGATTGATTGATGAAGAACCCCGGAGTGATTACCGGGGTTCATTTTTTAGTAGGTTTAACAGCAAAGCCTAAAAAAAGAAATCTTCCTTCGGCCTAAAGAAATCTAATATTCCCAGGGGTAGTTCATCACCCCGGTGGCGATCAAGATGATGATCAGGATCAAAATAAGAAGTGCGACAAAGCATCCCATTTTTCCATAATTCCTTTTACTGCTTTTTTCTTCTACTTCCATTTTTTTGGTTTTGGTAAGGTTGGTTTCCTTAATATACAAAAAATATGATGCAGCAACCTGGCAGAAAATATAAACAAATGCAAAATATATGGTTAAGAGCTGGTTTTGTATAATTCTTGTTATTTTTGCCCCACACTCACGACACAACTCACATGACACAAAAATTGATTGCCCCCTCTGTTTTAGCTGCCGATTTTGGAAACCTTCAGCGTGATATCGAAATGATCAATAACAGTGAAGCCGATTGGTTTCACATAGATATCATGGACGGGGTCTTTGTACCCAATATTTCCTATGGAATGCCTGTTTTGCAGGCAATCGCTAAACATGCGAAGAAGACCATTGACGTGCACCTCATGATCGTAGATCCTGATCGTTATATTAAAACCTTTGCAGACCTGGGTTCAGACATACTCACGGTTCACTATGAAGCCTGCACCCATCTTCATCGAACCTTGCAGGCCATTAAGGCCGAGGGCATGAAAGCCGGAGTTGCAATCAATCCCCATACCAGTGTAGAGTTGCTTGAAGATGTTATAAACGATATTGATCTTGTTCTGATCATGAGCGTCAATCCCGGATTTGGCGGACAAAGTTTCATCGAGAACACCTACAAAAAAGTAAAACGCCTTAAGGAGATCATTGAGGAGAATAACGCCTCTACCCTGATCGAAGTTGACGGTGGGGTGACCGATAAAAATGCTGCCAAACTGGTGGAAGCCGGTGCCGATGCTCTCGTTGCCGGGAGTTTTGTCTTTAAAGCAGAAGACCCTGCCAAGACCATTAAAGAATTAAAAGCCCTTGCCAATTCCTGAATCAGCCAACATATATGATGTCTTGATCGTCGGCGGGGGGCCAATTGGTATCGCCTGCGCCCTTGAAGCCAAAAAGAAAGGCCTTTCTTATCTCATTGTAGAGAAGGGAACGCTTGTGAATTCGCTGTACAACTATCCGTCGAACATGACGTTCTTTTCTACTTCGGAAAAACTGGAGCTCGATGGAATTCCCTTTATCAGCACCAATCCGAAGCCGCACAAGCAGGAAGCTTTAGAATATTACAGAAGGATAGTTACTTCAAACCACCTCAATATCCACCTTTTTGAAAAGGTGGAAAAAATAAGTTCTTCCGAAGAACGCCATTCCGTAACTACCTCTAAAGGCGAGTACTCAGCCAAAAATGTCATCATCGCGACCGGATTTTACGACATCCCCAACTACCTGAATGTTCCCGGCGAAGACCTGCCAAAGGTGGCGCATTATTACGGGGATCCGCATTTTTATGCTACTCAGAAAACCATAGTGGTGGGAGCCAGTAATTCGGCAGTAGATGCCGCTCTCGAGATCTATAGAAAAGGTGGCGATGTTACCATGGTAGTTCGTGGCCCTGCGATCGGAGAACGGGTAAAATACTGGGTGAAGCCAGATATCGATAATCGAATTGATGAAGGCAGCATCAAAGCAATCTTTAATGCTGAGATTAAAGAGATCAAAGAGAACGAAGTGATTATCACCTCCAAAGAAGGAGACCAGGCACTGGAGAATGACTGGGTCCTCCTGCTTACCGGTTATCGTCCCAACTTTGAATTTTTAAAGAGCATGGGAATTACGCTTTCAGGTGACGGCAAAAAAATTCCGCAGTACAATCCCGAAACCATGGAATCGAATGTCAAAGGCATCTACCTTGCCGGCGTTATATGCGGCGGTGTGGAAACTCATAAGTGGTTTATTGAGAACTCAAGGGTGCATGCGAAGTTGATCATCGAAAATATAGTTAAGAGTAAATAATTCAGAGTTCGATATTTAGCCTTTGGCTGTTAGCTGTTGGCTTTCGGCCTGTTTCCGGGTGACTAGCTTTTTCATTTCGAGCAGACTTATTTGCGACTGGGAGATTTCATCATCTGTGCATACCTGCGGAATCCGCCAGGAAATTTTTATTCCTTAACTTCGTACTTCTACCTTCGTAAATCAAACTTCAGCCATGTCTCGACAGCACCAAATTTGGACCATTGGTCACTCCACTCATCCCCTGGAGGAATTTGTGGAATGGTTAAAGGCCCATAAGATAGAAGCTCTTGTGGATATTCGTCGTTATCCCGGCTCCCGCAAATATCCGCACTTCAACAAGGAATCCCTGGAAGGATCACTCCCTAAAAATGGCATTTTATATTATCATTTTGAGCAGCTTGGTGGCCGGAGGAAAGCAAAACCAGATTCTGTTAATCAGGTATGGCGACATCCTTCTTTTCGCGGCTATGCAGATTATATGGAAACGGCTGAATTTAGAGATGTTATAAACGAACTAAAAGCTATCGCTTCTGAAAAACGAACTGCCATAATGTGTTCAGAAGCGGTATGGTGGAGTTGCCACCGTGCGATGGTTGCTGATTATCTTAAAGCCGATAACTGGGAGGTACTGCATATAATGGGAAAAGATAAAACCACGGAGCATCCTTACACAAAACCCGCGAAGATCGAAAAGGGCAAACTGGTTTACAGAGAATAAATGGATTCTTTTTAATCCACCATTGAAAGTTGTATGCGCTTTCGGGCCTCATCTACCTCCAGCACGGTCACCTGCACATGCTGGTGCAGTTTTACTACTGAATTCACATCGCTCACGAACTCATTTTTCAGCATTGAAATATGTACAAGCCCGCTCTCTTTGATCCCGATATCCACAAAACATCCGAAATTTGTAATGTTATTCACTATCCCGGGTAACTTCATTCCGGGTTTGAGATCTTTGATAGTTTTCACACTGGGATCGAATTCAAAGACTTTGGCCGATTTCCGCGGATCCAATCCCGGTTTTTCCAGCTCTGCCAGGATATCCTTCAGCGTGGGCATTCCAATTTTTCCAGAAAGATAATTTTTCAACTCTATTTTCTGAAGTAAATTTTTATTGCCGATCAATTCTTTCACCTCCACTTTCAGATCTTTTGCCATCTCCTCGACAACCGGATAACTCTCCGGATGAACAGAAGAATTATCGAGCGGATTTTCAGAATCAGGAATCCTTAGAAATCCCGCGGCCTGTTCAAAAGCCTTTGCCCCCAATCTTGGAACCTTTAAAAGTTCTTTACGGGAGGAGAATCCGGTGTTTTCTGAACGGTACGCAATGATGTTTTCAGCCAGTCCGGGGCCAATTCCGGAGACATAGCTCAATAAGGAGGTGCTGGCAGAATTTAAATTCACACCTATCCCGTTCACGCAACTTTCAACCACCCTGTCCAGTTCGGTTTTCAGTTTAGTCTGATCCACATCGTGCTGGTACTGCCCCACGCCTATCGCCTTGGGATCTATCTTTACCAGTTCGGCTAAAGGATCGGCCAATCTCCGCCCAATGGAAACCGCCCCTCTTACGGTCACATCATAATTTGGAAATTCGGCCCGAGCGATCTTTGAAGCTGAATAAACTGAAGCCCCCGCTTCATTCACCACAAATACCTGCACCTGGCGGTCAAAAGGGATCTTTTTGATAAAAAATTCGGTTTCCCGGGAAGCTGTTCCGTTTCCGATCGCGATAGCTTCGATGTCATAGGCATTCACCAACGATCTTATCTTTTTTGAAGCCATGGCTACCTCCTTTTGAGGAGGATGGGGATATATAGTTTCGTTGTGTTGCAGCTTGCCATGTTCATCAAGACAAACCACCTTACAACCCGATCTAAAGCCCGGGTCAATAGCCAGGATACGTTTTGTACCCAGTGGTGGCGACAATAACAACTGTCTCAGGTTTTCTGAAAAAACAGCGATCGCTTCCTCATCCGCCCTTTCTTTGGCCGCACCGAGGGCTTCATTTGAAAGCGCCGGAAAAAGTAATCTTTTCAAAGCATCTTCCAGGGCATCTTCTACATGGGGAGTACAGGAATTGCGCTCGTTCCTTACCACGATCCTACCGGTCAAATGCTTCGCCTCTTCAGCATCTACCTGGACTTTCACCTTTACAAAACCTTCCTTTTCAGCTCTCAGAATTGCCAGTAACCGGTGAGATGGAATAGCCCGAAGACGCTCCTGCCAGTCAAAATAATTACGAAATTTCTGAGCTTCTTCCTCCTCTGCTTTCTTCTTCACCACCTTTGCAGAAATTTCAGCAGTTTGCTGATAAAGTTTTCTCAACCGGCTGCGGATCCCTTCATTTTCATTCATCCATTCTGCGGCAATATCACGAGCCCCTGCCAATGCTTCTTCTGCGGAAGCCACTTCTTTCCCCACGAATCTTTCAGCAGCCGCTTCAAGATTCGAAGAGTTCTGAGCCATTAGCATTTTTGCCAGAGGTTCCAGCCCTAGTTCCCTCGCGGCATCGGCCCTGGTTTTTCGCTTCTTTTTATACGGCAGGTAAAGATCCTCGAGGCGGGTGAGGTCCATAGCGGCAAGAATCTTTTCCTCCAGTTCTGGCGTTAAGGCTTCTTGTTCAGAAATAGATTTTAGGATTGCCTTTTTCCGCTTCTGGAGCTCCTCGAATTCTGTTTTAAACCCCATTATCTCACCTACCTGCACTTCATCCAGATTCCCGGTCATCTCTTTTCGATATCGGGAAATGAAGGGAATGGTAGCATCTTCTTCGAGCAGCTTCAAAGTATTTTCTACACTTTTTTGAGAGATCCCGCTGCGGGATACGACGAATTCTAATTTTGTCATTTCAGAAGTTTTGGCGAGGGCAAAGATAAATGAACTGGAACCAAAGCCTAATTACCGGCCAGCGTTTTCCACGAAAAAAGCCTTCCGAAAAAACTTCAGAAGGCTTCACATATAATTTTTGTTTACCTGACTTATACCAGCACTACTTCATCAATCTGGCTTGTTCTGCCATGACCGGCAAGCAACTTTCCGTAGAATTGCAGATCTGGATCTGAATTCCTGAACGTTTTTCTCAATTGAGAAACGGCTTCTTCAAGTTTGAACTTGTGTACCTGGATCACAGGATAGCTGTTGGCACTCTCCTCTTCTTCCACCCCCACTTCTATGGTATTGGTCTTTTTATCATAGCACACAAAAGTTGCCTGGAAATTGTGTTTTATGAGTTCTTCCAGTGACGGGGGAAGCTCATCACATTCTTTACATTCTTCAATTTGGTGTGGCAGCATTTTTTGCAGCTCGTGCTGAATTTGATTTCGGCTTTGATATGAAGTCATAACAATTGATTTTTTTGATTTTTATTTAAATGTAGGATACTTCCTTATAGGCAGGAAATTATTTAGTTTAGGTTTAACTTTTTTGATATCAATTCATTAAGCAGCTGTTAATTTTCTAAAGAAATTTCTGACATCCTTAGGAATCATCGACGTAGAAATAAGGTAAACTACTCAATATGTGCCGATTGGCAATTTAAAGGAAAGAAAAATATGACCTTTTAAACATTTTCAACAAGAGTGCCCCCCTGCTTCTTAACTTTGGTATCAAACTTGACCTTTAATATAAAAACTGCCCGAAATGAACCGACTCTGTGAAAAAAAATTCAAAAACGATTTTGTCACCCATTTTGAAGGGGATGACAGCGGGGATCTTACTCCCCGTCATACCCCGGGAATGTTATACAGCAAGGCAGTACCCACTCCTGTTCCCTCACCTAAACTTTTAGCCTGGTCAAAAGATCTTGCGAACGACCTGGAATTGGAAGACCCCGAAAAAGAAGATGTTGAGATCCTGGCGGGAAATAAAGTAACGGAAACTATGGCTCCTTATGCTGCCTGTTATGCCGGTCATCAATTCGGAAATTGGGCCGGCCAGTTAGGAGACGGCCGGGCCATTACCCTGGGAGAACTGGAAACTAAAAAAGGTATTTTTGAGATACAATTAAAAGGCGCCGGACCCACAGCATATTCTCGGCGTGCCGACGGACGCGCGGTGCTGAGATCCTCGGTGAGGGAATACCTTATCAGCGAGGCTATGCATTATTTGGGAGTTCCCACTACTCGGGCTCTTAGCCTGGTCACTACCGGCGAAAAGGTTTTGCGGGACATGTTTTACAACGGCAACCCGGAGTATGAGCCGGGAGCTGTTGTGACGCGAGTCGCCCCTAGTTTTCTTCGCTTCGGAAATTTCGAAGCCCTGGCAGCTCAAAAAGACAAAGCCAAAATGAATCAGTTACTTGACTGGACAATAGACAGGTATTATCCTCATCTAAAAGGGGAAAACCAGGTCATAAACTGGTTTAAAGAAGTGGTCACCAAAACCGCTTTATTGATGGTTGAATGGCAGCGCATTGGTTTTGTTCATGGGGTGATGAATACAGATAATATGTCGGTGCTGGGATTGACCATAGATTATGGCCCGTTCTCGTTCCTTGATGATTACGACCATAACTTCACGCCAAACACCACCGACCTGCCGGGGCGCAGATACGCTTTCGGAAATCAGCCTTCTATTGGCTACTGGAACCTGGGAAAACTTGCCAATGCCATTTCCATTCTCTTCGACGACCTTGAACCTCTTGAAGAAGCGCTTAATTCTTATGAGGAGACCTTCTGGAATGCTTACTACGGAATGATGGGAAAAAAATTAGGACTGGATAAGGTCACTAAAGAAGACAAAGATTTGATCACCTTGTTTGAAAAAACGCTCTCTTCCCTACAACCTGATATGGCCCTGTTTTATCGGCTCCTGTCCGAAGTTTCCGAAGAAATTCAGGAAAAGGAGATCGTCGGTCATTTCGCTTCGGTTTTTTACAGAGAATTGAATGAAGAGGAAAAAGCACATTTTAGACACCTGATAAAAAACTACCAGAAAAGAATTTCAGAAAACACTATTCCACGAAAAGTTTCCGTAGAAATAATGAACAGGACCAATCCCAGGATAATATTGAGGAACTATTTGCTTCACCAGGCGATCGAAGACCTTGAAAAAGGTGATGATCAACGTTTCCTACGCTTGCAGGCAGCGATGAAAGATCCTTATGCTTCCAAAGGTTTTGAAGACCTGGTGCAGAAGCGGCCAGGCTGGGCTTCAAGCAAAGCAGGTTGTTCTATGTTATCTTGCAGTTCCTGATCTCAATCCTGTTCCCGTTTTTTATTTATACCCTCGTTTACCGGTTTTTCTGCACGCATATGCTCGGGAATGAAACCAGATTCATGACTCATGATCTCCCGTGGAAGGACCCCATATTTTTCCTTAAAGATCTTCGAAAAATAACTCCGGCTGTTCAATCCCACCTCATGGACTATGATACCTATGGGCATATCCCCTTTTGATAAGAGTGTAAGGGCTTTTGATAAACGCGCGTCTCTAATGTATTCGTTCACGGTTTTTCCAAAAACCGATTGGAAGATGGATTGAAGTTTGTTCACGTTGATCCCTATCATGGCAGCCAATTCGGGGATGGTTTCCAGGTTTGACAGGTTTTGATTGATATGTTCGGTAATGGCTTCTACCGCCTGGAATTCCCTTCCGGTTATATTGATCACGGCCATACCTCCTATTTCCTTCCGGTATCTGGAAAGCATAAAAGAAAGGATCTCAAGAGCCTTCGCCTCCATGAATTGCATTCTTGGGAACCCGGTCTCCTTACAGTCATAGATCTCTTTTATGATCTCTGAAACCTTCAGGCTAAACATCCCGGAATGATATTTCCCCTGTAGCGCGAACACATCTCCGAACAAAGAATAAAAAATAGGTTCCACTTCCTGGAGTTCAAAGGGAAGGGAATTTTTAAAGGTACTCCTGTCAATTTCCAGGTAACAGAGTTCTACATGCCTTTTTTTGGGAAAAGAAATAATATGGGATCCACCGGATTTTGGAGCAATAAAAAAATGCTGGTGCTTTCCTATTTTGACCGGGTAAGACATCTCATCTCCAGAGTTGGTAATTTCCCCTTTCAAACAATGCACCATGCGGATTGGATTAAGAACAGAATTCTTGATAACGATCTCAACATCTTCATGAAAAAAGCACTTATAGGTATAAAGGCTAATACCATTAGAAAAATTAATACCCATAACCTGTCCCTTCCCAAGGGAATTAGGAATAAGAACGGTGTATTCGGCCAGGTTTTGTTTATAACCTATTTTAAAAAGCGAAGCGAGCTTGGGAATATTATCATTCACATCCTGCACTTCCAAAAGGAATCTCGACATGATCAACATCAATAAGAATCACCAAAAAAATCAAATATTTTCCAGAACAACAGGAAATGAAATTTTGAAGATTAACGCTATACCTAATTTACCTAAAGAATTTTTCAATAATGTTAAGGATATGTTGAATAGCGAACTTTGAACGGACTTTTTCAGAAAAATGAATTGGATGTCATGGCAGGGCTGGAACAGGCAACACATATGATGTACCAAATGCGCAATCAGCCAGCCTAACCGACCTTTTTTATTAATTTTCAACCCATTACCCTCTGCTTCCGCTTTGGAAAATGTCAGAATTTTATTATATTAGAAAAAAATTGCTCTTTAGAAAAATTTAGAACTATTGTCTAACTAAATTTCCACTAAAGATGAGTACTTACAAAACACATTGCTGCAGAAAGACAAGCAGGAGAAAGGAAAGGGATACCTGGGAAGACAATGTAATGGTCATGGTATTTTTCATCTTGCTGGTTTCCCTTAGCCTTATTTTAAATTAGGCTGAAATCCTCTACCTGGATGAAATGACTGCACCTCCTTCTTCTTGCTGGAAACATTTTTTCATTTCTGAAATTAATTAGTGAGGGCAGACCTCACTTTACAGGATATGGCTTCTTCAAAAAAGATCCTGCACAATTGTCATATCGTGTTTGGCAATAAGAAGTTTATACAAAACTGGTGAAAGACCAGGATGAGTGTTATTGGCCTATCCTGTTTTTTTTACCTCTACTTCCACAAAAAAGCGGTCAATGGCGTAGAGTTCTGATTTCCTGTTACCGTCTGACCGGTCTTCAATAAATTTACCTGCGAGTTCAAGGATCTCGAATTGTTCATGATCGGGTAATTCCAAAAATTCCTGTAGGGTGATTCTTTCCATAATCAAATAATGTTAACCGTTGATTTTCAATATCTAAAGTTATAGAATCATATTTGCGGAGCATCTTAAACAAAACCTAAAGCTTTTCTAAATCTGAATAGGAAAAGGATTACAAGGAGGATTTTTCAGATTTTCCGGTAAGTGTTTTTTTTCTTTTTGAGGTTCTCTTTTTCCAGATTATAAAACCTGAAATGGAAAGAAAAGGTCCCGAAAGTCCGGTGAGGCAATACAGGATCTTTGTCCAGATCCCTCCGTACTGTCCAAAGTGCAGCGGGATAAGGGTGCTTGAAAATTTGGTTTTAAAGTCAGCTTCCTGCACTTTTACTGCCCCATTGATCTCGCCTGAGTCAGGATCTACTAGGAAACTATTGTAGAACTCCGAATAGAAGAAAGCATCGTCATCATACAGTCCATAGACTCTGAGATCTGTTCCTGCCGATAAGGGAAGCCGCACATAAGTGGGGGTAAAATCAGGATTTTCGGAGGTGATGTTGTTCAAAACCTCCTCAACAGAAGTGGTCACTACAGGTGTTTGCGGCGGTGCCGGCGGATTTAATCCAGCCGCAGCTACTGTCCAGGCAAGAAAAATTCCGGTGACCACCAGGAGCAGGTTAAGGACGAGGCTCCAAACTCCAACAACGCGATGCAGGGACGAATAGAAAGTCCTTTTGTTTTTTTTGACCACCCTGGTCTGAAAAAACAATGTTTTAAAGAAAGACTTTCGATACAGGTAAATACCGGTGAGCAGAGAAACCAGGAACAGCATTCCCACAATGAAGACCAGAATTCTTCCAACAGGTCCTGCATGGAAAGAATAATGAAACTTCAACAACCAACGGGTAAAAGTGGTGAGTTCGTTAACCTCCTTTACTATTTCCCCGGTGGAAGGATGAACAAAGACAAATAATCTTTCTGTAGGCTTACGTAAATTAAAGACAAGGGCTTCATTTTCTTTAAAATGAATGAGCCGGGTATCCCAAAGGGGATATTTTTCCTGTACAGATATAATTCCACGATCAATATCCAATTCTTCAGAAGAAGCTACATTTAAATATTTCTCCCATTGAAGGTCTTCTATATCGTGCTGAAAAACCAGCACAGCTCCCGAGAGCCCCATGAGGAACAAAAATGCCCCGACCACAAGTCCGGCTATAGAATGATATTTTAAGATCTGCCTGTTTTTCATATAAAAAAAGCAGCTACAGGTAGACCTGTAGCTGCCAAGGATCAAATTATAAGTTTACTCTTAGAGACAAATTCAGTCTTGCTCCATTGCCTTTAATGTAGTTTTGCGGCCTTGCATCCCATTGCGAAATTGGCCGGTAATAATCTTCATTCAATAGATTTTCCACCCCAAGTCCCAGGGAAGTCTCTTTTGTCATCTTGTAATTTGCGGTAAGATTAAAAAGGTGGATGCTTTCCACCGGTCCCTGCCCATAGGTGTAGCTGCCATTTTCCTTTGGTTCGAACCTATCACGGCTTCCGCTGTAGATATGAGACACCCGGACATCCAATTTATTGAAGGCGTTGTACCCAAGATATGTTACTGTTTTTAACGGAGGAATACGGTCCCCGTTCATCCAGGCATTATAGTTTCCGTTGTCTTCGGAATCCAGTTTTCCTTCGGTCCAGGATAGGGAACTTCCCAGGTCGAATCGGTCTGAAAGTTTAGTATCTACCGCTAATTCAAATCCATATACTTTTTCCGGCTGCCGGGCGATCTGGAAAATTCCGTTAACTTCCCTGTACGTTGCACCCAGTTCTGAAGTACTTAGAAAGTAGGCTCCGCTAATGCTGGTCCTTCCGAAGTAACTATTGAATCCGGCCTCATAGTTATTAGCAATAACCGCTTCCGAAGAGATATTGGCCACTGTATTTTCTGTCGCGCTTCTAAGGGTACGACCCAGATCGGCTATAGAAAAACTCTGAGAGAAGCTTGCGAAAGGTTTGAAAATAGACCATCGGTTGTATCGTAAGCCTACATTAAAGGTAGTGGCATCATATATTAACTCCCCACCTTCAACCGGTACGTTCCCTTGTGGAGTGCCCCCGTTAGGAACAATATAAATGGTCCTGTAATCTGGGATATCAATGTTAATGTTCTCAAGGCGAATCCCGGCTTTAAAAACAAAATCCCGGTATAAAGATTTAAGTTGTGCGTAAGGTGCAAAGTTGCTCATATCAACTTCGGGCACCCACAGGCGGCCATCTACCAGGTATTGCGAGGTAACATCATTAAGAATGTCAACTCCGTACAGGATATCACCCGAAAATTCACTTCCGAAGTTATAAGGAGTCTTGAAATTAACGCGAGCTCCTTTTTTGTCTGACTCGATCATTGACTGGCCTCCTTCATACCCGGTTTCTTCATTATAGAAGAAGGGTGAAAACCCATACACTGTCTGGAAATCCTGAAAATACAGGTTAAGATTAAGATCTGTGTCGCCAATAAGATCGAAGGCTTCATAGGTCAACTGCCCATTATGGTTATAACGATTTCCCTGGTCAACACCGGGATCCTCCCCAATCACTCCAATCGCAGGACGAACTCCATACACTCCCGGCTGGTTGATATATTCTGTATCCTGATTACTGCTGAAGTAATTGTACATAAACTGGAGAGAATGATCCTGGTTGATCTGATAATTCAATTTTCCAAAAAGGTTGTATTGATCGGTCTCTCCAAGACCATATGATGGAGAAACTATCTCTCCGTTCGCATCTCTGAAGACTCCGGTTTGCTGAAAACTTCCGTTGGCAACGTATCCCAGTTTCCCGATCTGCCCAGAGAAGGTTTGGGAAAGTTTAGAACTCAAGGTATGGTCTGTATCTACCAGGGAGATCCCACTGCTAAGCTCGGTTGTACTTTCCAAATCTTTCGTTGCTCGTGGATCCTTGGTGATATAGTTGATGATCCCGCCATCTGCCCCGTTTCCATAAATGGCCGTTGCACCTTTGATCACTTCAATTCGCTCTATTACATTAGGATCAATGGTATTGATATCCCGGCTTCCGTCCCTAAGGGGCGTGGATTGGGGAATCCCATCTATTAGAATTAGCATATCCCTACCACGAAGGGTTTGTCCCGTATTACTGGTTTGGCTGGTGCTTAAAGCCAGTCCCGGCACCTCGTTCATGATATCGGCAACAGAGTTACTGGTCAAAGCTAGATTTGCGATCTGCCTGGAGCTAAGAACTGATACTGAAGATGGAACTTCATCAAGGGTCTCTCTTCTTCTATTAGAAGTGATGATGATCTCATCAAGAGCTTTTAATTCTTCCTCCATCTGAATAGTCAGGATCTTTTCATCTCCTGCCTGTAAGGTGATCTCCCGGGTAACGGTATTGAATCCCGGAGCAGAAAATATGATGGTATAATTTCCTGGATTTATATCTTTTATAGAGTATTGGCCAGTTTCATTAGTAACAGCACTAAGGGCTGCATTCTGAAAATTGACCGTAGCATACGGAATTGATTCATTTTGTGGATTGGTGAGTTTTCCCGAGAGGCTGGCATTCTGAGCACTGGCATAGAAGGAAATCATCAAAATACTTAATAAATAGAGGGGTCGCATTAATTCTTGTTTATTTAGATTTATTAAAAATAATGGCAAATGTAGATTCAATCTAAATAATAGACAAATGAGAATTATCAGGTTTCATAAATTTTATACACGAGGCGCTGTAAATCAGGAAACTGGAGGAGAAAAAAATTATAATTACAGTATTCTTTCAAAAAAGGCTGTTTTATATCCTTTGGAGAGGCAACCAATTTACAACCATTATGTCGAGAAAGTTTTACCTGTTGGTGTTCCTCCCAGGTGTATTTCTAAAGGCTAATCCGCTATTCAATATTCAAGATTAAGAATTTAGGACTATAGATTTCGGGTAAAAAAACAAGCTTGAAACATAGG
>CAZNFK010000063.1:0-13669 GCA_964572365.1 uncultured Flavobacteriaceae bacterium
AATATTTCTGCAACCGTTGTCCAGGAACCCGCTCCGGGAACTGCAATTTCTCAAGACACGACCGTTCGTTTTACTGCTACTGATGCTAACGGCAACATCGATACTTGCGAAGTTAATATTACAGTAGAAGATACCCAGGCTCCGGAAATCTCCTGTCCCGGGGATATTGTTGCGGTCTGGAATCCGGAAGAGGGTTACCCGCTTCCCGATTTCACCGGAAATATTTCGGTGCAGGACAATTGTGGGGGAACAGCCATTGTTCAGGAGCCATTGCCCGGTACGCAGCTGATGGCCGAGCAGGAAATAAAATTTACGGTTACTGATGCTTCCGGTAATTCAGCCGCTTGCAGTTTCTGGTTGTATCTCTCCGAAGAAGAAGAGGTGTTAAACATTTCCTGTCCCGGGGATTTGGAGAGAGATCTCGATGAGAACTGTGGGTATGTTGTGGAAGATTTTGCTTCCCTTGTTGAGGTGAACATGGAAAATGCCATTGTCACACAGGATCCCGTTCCCGGAACAGTGATCTCTAACGACATAAACGTTACAATAATCGCCACTTTCGAAGGAAAGCAAACCAGCTGTTCTTTTGACCTTGATCTGCTGGACCGTCAATCTCCCGAAGCGAAATGCGTGGGAATTTACAGTGTTCTATTAAACGATCAAGGGGTCACCACCATAACCGCGGAAGAAATTGACAATGGCTCTACAGATAATTGTGGAATAATTTCAAAATCCCTCTCAAAAACCAACTTTTCGATTGCCGATGTGGGGGAGAACCCTGTCGAATTTACTGTTTTTGATGCCGCAGGAAATCGAAGTTCCTGTGAGATCATTATTTTGGTAGAGGCTTCGGAGGATTCCTATATTCACTGTGTAGAATTTATAAATCTGGAATTGAACGAAGACCGAAGGGCCAGATTAGATCCCAGGGATCTTTTTAGCGGAGGTACCGGTACAGTTCAGTATAGTATAGATAAAGAGGAATTCACCTGTGCAGATATAGGGGAGCAAAAAGTGATTTTTTCCTATACTACTCCTACAGAGGAAGGCTCCTGTGAGATCTCGGTTATAGTGGAAGATCCGGGCCGGCATTGTGAGCTTATCATCGATGAACCCCAAGACCCGGGGCCTTTTGTGATCATCAGTCCCAATCCGGGGGGTGGATTGCTTGAAGTATTCACTTCTGCCGATATTACGTTGCAACGAACCGAGGTTTATGATATGCGGGGCCGCTTTTTACTTGCCCGAGATTTTTCTGAGGGTTCTTCAGGCAAACCTTATTCCTTAGATCTTCGAAAGTACCAGTCGGGGGTATACACTTTAAAATTGGAAACCAGTTCGGGACTTTTCATTCGAAGAGCGATCATCAAAAATGATTAATTTCCCATCTTTTCTTTGAGAAACGCTGCGATCTTTTCATGAGCGGTGGTATGATCAAACCAGTGGATTTCCTCATTTTTTTTGAACCAGGTGTACTGACGTTTGGCAAACCTGCGGGTATTTTTTTTGATCTCCTCCACAGCTTTTTCAAGGCTCCATTCACCCTCCAGGTACCGGAAAATTTCCTTATACCCTACGGTATTCAACGCATTTAGATCCCGTTGCTCATACAATCTTTTGGCCTCTTCAAGTAATCCTTCTACCATCATGAGGTCCACTCTGCGATTGATGCGGTCGTAGACCGTTTGCCGGTCTGCGCTGAGCCCGACATATAAGGTTTGAAAAAAGCGATTTGTAGGCGTATTTTTTCTAAAGGAGGAATAAGGTTTTCCGGTGCCTATGCAGATTTCCAGGGCCCTGATCAACCGGTGGGGGTTTTGAATATCCGCTTCGGAATAATACTCCGGATCCAGCTTTTGCAGCTGCCCCTGAAGACTCCCAATTCCTTCTTCTTTTAGCTGCCTGTTCAGGTCTTCCCTGATGTGTTGATCAACTTTCGGAAAATGATCCAGGCCTTTAGTCACGGCGTCAACATACAGGCCGCTGCCGCCAACCATGATCACCTCGTGATGATCCTGAAACAGGTCATCGAGCTTTTCCAATGCTTCACGTTCAAAATCTCCCACAGAATAGTCCTCTTTGATAGAGCGATGATGAATGAAATGGTGCTTGGCTTCAGAAAGTTCAGCTTTTGTGGGTGCTGCGGTACCTATGCTCATTTCTTTAAAGAACTGACGGGAATCGGCCGAAATGATTTCAGTTGAAAAACTTCGGGCGAGGCTTAGGCTTAAAGAGGTTTTTCCAATTGCCGTAGGCCCCACCACAACGATCAGGTACTTTCTACTCATTGAGTTTATTTCCGCAGTTATGACAGTAATGGGAGCCGTCTATATGTTTGTCCTCAGCGCAATAAGGGCATACCTGGGTATTGACGGGAACAGAGTTTTCGCTTGCTCTGGAATATTCAGCACTTACAATACCGGTGGGTACGGCAATGATCCCGTAACCGGTGATCATGATGAAGGAAGCGATAAACCGTCCTAAAGGTGTAACCGGGGCGATGTCACCAAAACCTACAGTGGTTAGCGTGACTATACACCAGTAAATACTGAGGGGGATATTCGAAAATCCACTTTTTTCCCCTTCTACCAGGTACATTACAGTACCCGCAATGATGGTAATGATGACTACCGCGAATAAAAAAACCACGATCTTGGGCCGGCTTTGCCTCAATGCCACTGTAAGTTTATTGGCTTCTCCAATGTAGCGGGCGATCTTCAGGATCCTGAAGATACGTAAGAGCCGCAAGGCCCTTACAGCCAGGAGCACATTGTAACCACCCATAAATAGGGTAAGGTAGGTAGGGATCGTAGAAATGAAATCAATGATCCCATAGAAGCTGAAAATGTAATGTTTCGGTTTTTTTATGGTAATGATCCGTAGAATGTATTCAATGGTGAAAATTATGGTGATGATCCATTCGGTAATATAGAGGTACTCGAAATATTCCTCATTTATACTCTTTACACTTTCGAGCATAACGATGACAATACTCAGAAAGATCACGAATAGCAATACCAGGTCAAAAGCCTTTCCTGCAGCAGTATCTGCTTCATAAATGATCTCATGAAGTTTCTGTTTCCAGGATGATAGATTAGGATTCTTTGCCAAACGTTGATTATATAGAGTAAAAATAGGAGATTTTGTAGGAAAACCTCTTTTTTGAAGCGGAAAAATTATTCCACTGTATCCAGAGAGATAATTTTCACCCGATTGTTCTTCCTAAGGTAGTTTTGAATGATATGCTGGGCGTCCCTGTCGCTTTTCATAGGAGTAATAATAGACTTGATGATATCTATATTATTCAGTTGATGATTGAGATTGAAATAGCCTATTCCTTTGAACTGACCTTCTTCCACCAATAAGGCGCTTTTTTCATCGATATCCCTTCCGCGGTCTATCACCAGCATATTCTTATTCTCATAGCTGTACCTCTCCAGCACCTCTCTAATCCGGGCATTATATTCCTCAGCCGATTCTTCTCCTATGCAGGCACCATTACATTCTTTAATGCTGTAATTGAAGCAGCTGCCGTTACCAGAATGTATCCCCGTTAGACGTTGGCACAGGTTGTATTCTTCCACAATAGATTGCAACATAGCCTTGGCCTGGTGCAGATTTGTGAATGTGGTAACATTCTTTTTGCGTCCGTCTGCTTTTCCAATTTTCAGATGTATATATCCCTCTGCATCTGAAGACTGGTAAAGGGCATAAGAAAAAATGGTTTTGGTAAGGGCTTTGTTGTATTTGGGTTTATTTCGTTTGATCTCCTCGTTCTCCTTAAGGAGCGCATTGAGCTCATTACCCGTAGCTTCGAAACTTACAGAGGCGACTTCTTTCTGAATTTCCCGCGATTTGCGATTTTCACTGGTGAAGTGCTGGTTCACCCGCTTTTTAATGTTCCTGCTTTTCCCAATGTAGATGATCTCCCCTTGAGGATCGTGCAAATAATAAACTCCCGTTATAGAAGGCAGCTCCTCCAGCAACCGGATGAGCTTGGTGTCCATTTGATTTTTTGGGGAATTACGAACGGAATTCTTCAGGATCTCCTTATCGGAATCTTTCGCGAGCAGCATTTTGAATAATTTCACGGTAGCCTGCGCATCGCCGCTGGCGCGGTGCCGGTCACTTAATGGAATCCCCAATGCCCGAACAAGTTTACCAAGGCTGTAAGAATTTTGGCCGGGAATCAATTTTTTGGAAAGTTCAACCGTACAAAGACTTTCGCGTTCATACTCAAACCCCAGGCGTTGGAATTCTGTTCTCAAAATTCGGTAATCAAATTTTGCATTGTGAGCCACGATGATCGTTCCTTCGGTGATCTCCACGATCCTTTTTGCTACTTCGTAGAACTTCGGCGCATTCCGAAGCATTTCGTTATTGATCCCGGTTAAACCCACCACAAAAGGCTGTATTGGGATCTCCGGATTGACAAGGCTTATAAATTGATCAACGACTTTATGTCCATCGAACTTGTAGACAGCAATCTCGGTAATTCCTTCTTCATTATACTTTCCGCCGGTAGTTTCTATGTCTAAAATCGAGTACAAAAGTTGTTTTATGGTATTTAATTATAATCACGCTCTCCAAAGATCGCACTACCTACTCTTATCATGTTGCTTCCGCAGTCCAGGGCGATCTTGTAATCACCGCTCATGCCCATGGAAAGAACAGAAAAGGAGGAATGCTCCTCTTTTAAGCTGTCAAAAGTAGTCTTTAAAAAACGAAATTCCTTTCTGATCTTTTCTTCATTTTCTGTTAAAGTTGCCATTCCCATAAGTCCAACCACTTTAACGTGAGCCATTTCCCTGAAAGTTTCAGAAGAAAGGATATCCTTTGCTTTATCAACAGTTATTCCATATTTGCTTTCTTCTTCAGCGATCTTAATCTGGAGCAGGCAATTGATTGTGCGTTCGTTCTTTTTTGCTTCTTTTTCAATTTCTTTCAGAAGTTTAAGGCTGTCAACGGCGTGGATCAGGTTCACGAAGGGAGCCATATACTTGACTTTATTTCGCTGTACATGACCAATCATATGCCATTCAATATCCTTTGGAAGTTCCTCCCATTTTTGGGTCATTTCCTGGATCTTGTTTTCTCCAAACACACGGTGCCCGGCATTGTAAGCCTCTAAAATATCTTCATTGGGCTTGGTTTTAGAAACGGCAACTAAAGTGACATTTTGGGGAAGTTCAGCTTTAAACTTTTGTATATTTTCTGAAATGCTCATTTTTTCCTATTCTTCGGAAGGTTCTAAAATTCATAAATGGTCAAACCACTTCGTAATTTTGGTTCAATGTAGGTGCTTTTGGGAGGCATGGTAAGACCTGCATCTGCAATTTGCTTTACCTCTTCAATAGTAAGCGGAAGCATTCCGAAGCCAACCGCGAAATGTCCTTCATCAACCGCCTTTTTCACCTCGAAAGATTCCTGCCTACCCGGAAGATACGAAATCCGTAGATCATTTCTGGGGTCTTCGATGCCCAAAAGGGGTTTCAGTACTTTTATAAAAAGAATGTAAGGATCCAGGCTGCTCAAAGGATCTGTGAATTCATACATCGTCTTTCTCAGGTACAACGAATAAAATTCCCCGTCCAGGTACATTGAAAAATGATGTTTTTTTGAAGGCTTATAAAGCTCACTTCCCCTGTTCTCGATCCTGAACCATTCATCGAGTTGCATGAGGAACTCCTTCTTGCTCATTCCGTTGAGATCGGTAACCAGGCGATTGAATTCGTAGAGCTTCAGATTGCTTTCAGCGATAAGATAGCTCATGAAAAAATTATATGGTTCCTCCCCGGTGTGCTCCGGATTGTTTTCGCGACTCTCCCTGGCGAGCAGGGAAGAAGAAGCCGACCTGTGATGCCCGTCGGCAATATAAACTGAATCCATTTTTGCGAATTCCTCCCTGATCTTTTCAGTTAATTCCGGTTGGTTGACGACCCAAACGTAATGGGTGTCCCGGTTAAGGGAAGAGAACTCGTATTCGGGGCGTTGAGACCGCACCTCATCTGTAATTCGGTTGATCACATCACTATCGGGGTACGTGAGCAAAACCGGTTCTGTATTGAAACCAACGGTTTGCAAGTAATCTTTAAACAGGTTTTCCCGATGAGAAATGGTGTCCTCGTGACGTTTGATCACGTTGTTGTCATAATCCTCCACACTCGTAGCCGCAATAATTCCGCAGTAAACCTGGTCACGCGAAATGGTCTTGTAGATGTAGTACGAAGGCTGTTCATCCTGAATAAAAACACCTTCTTCCCGAAACTCCAGGTACCGGTTCTTTACCAACTGAAACCTTTTGGTGCCCGAGATCTCCTTCTGAAACTTATACCCCGGATTGATGATATGTAGAAAAGAAAAGGGATTATGTTCCAGCTGAAACTTTAGTTCTTCTACCGAATAATCCTGGTAGGAGCGGGAGGCAACCAGGCCCACCTTATCGCGGGAAGGCCTTACCGCCCTGAATGGAATTATCTTTGCCAAAATTCTCCGGTTTTAGGAAGAGAATTGGCTTGAAACTTTTTCGGCCTTTTTGGATTCTGAATAATCATAAAACCCTTCTCCCGATTTAACTCCCAGTTTCCCGGCCTGTACCATGTTCACCAATAGGGGACAAGGCGCATATTTCGGGTTTTTAAAGCCGCTGTACATCACTTCCAGGATAGAAAGACATACATCAAGCCCAATGAAATCTGCCAGTTGCAGTGGCCCCATTGGATGTGCCATTCCCAGTTTCATCACGGTATCTATTTCCTGTACTCCGGCTACGCCGTTGTATAAGGTTTCAATAGATTCATTGATCATGGGCATAAGGATGCGATTGGCCACAAATCCCGGATAATCGTTTACTTCAACTGGTTCTTTCTGAAGTTTTTTAGACAAGGTCATGATAGACTTAGTGATCTTGTCACTGGTGTTGTACCCTCGAATGATCTCTACAAGTTTCATGACCGGTACCGGGTTCATAAAATGCATTCCAATTACCCGCTCAGGGTTTGAGACCACAGAGGCGATCTTCGTAATAGAAATAGAGGAGGTATTGGAAGCGAGAATGGTCTTTGCCGCACAAAGCTCATCAAGTTGCTCAAAAATTGATAATTTGAGCTCTACATTTTCTGTAGCGGCTTCCACTACAAGGTCGACACCTTTTACACCTTCCGATATCTTAGTGAAGGTCGTGATATTGTTAAGGGTATTTTGTTTGTCTTCTTCGGCAATCTTTTCTTTAGAAACCATCCTGTCCAGGTTTTTGGAGATGGTGTTCATTCCCTTTTCCAGAGAAGTTTCTGAGATATCTATAAGATTGGTCTTGTATCCAAATTGGGCAAAGGTGTGGGCAATTCCATTACCCATTGTACCTGCTCCAATAACTGCAATATTCTTCATTTTGGTTTAGTTAAAAGAGTTGATTATTTGTTTGGCTACCCGCAGGGCTTTAGTTCCCTGCTCAAGGCTTACAACCGGGGTAGTATCGTGTTCAATAGCCGAGGCAAACGATTCAAGCTCGTCTAAAATGGCATTGTTAAGGCTAACCTGCGGATTGTCAAAATAGATCTGTTTTTTTACACCCTCTGCATTCTGTAAGATCATGTCAAAATCTCCCGGCACTTTCGGGGCATCTTTCATTTTGACTACTTCGCACTTCTTTTCCAGGAAATCTACAGAGATATACGCATCACGCTGGAAAAAACGGGCTTTTCTCATGTTTTTAAGGGAGATCCTGCTGGCAGTAAGGTTCGCTACACAACCATTCTCAAATTCAATTCGGGCATTGGCGATATCGGGAGTTTCGCTTATTACGGAAACTCCGCTGGCAGTTACATTTTTGACTTCAGATTTTACTACGCTCAAAATAGCATCAATATCGTGGATCATGAGATCTAAAACTACCGGCACATCTGTTCCCCTGGGGTTGAATTCCGCCAGGCGATGAGCCTCAATGAACATGGGATTATCGATCTTTGGGGCTACCGCCATAAAAGCCGGGTTGAATCTTTCTACATGGCCCACCTGACCTTTTACACCACGTTCTTTTGCCAGGGTGACCAGGGCTTCTGCTTCTTCAACCGTATTGGTGATGGGCTTTTCTATAAATAGATGTTTACCCGCCGTGATAGCTTTTTTTCCGGCCTCGAAGTGGGAAAGGGTAGGAGTGACCACATCTACAACATCTACAGCCGCGATTAGGTCATCAAGATTATGGAAATAGGTGTATCCAAATTCGTCCTCGATTTTTCGACCGTTACTTTCATCTACATCATAAAAACCAACCAGTTCATATTTTTTGGATTCCTGCAACAGGCGAAGATGGATCTTCCCTAAATGTCCTGCGCCTAACACGCCAGCTTTGAGCATAATTTTCACGTTTTGAACAAAAATAATATTTCTTGCCCTAAAGCCAATGCCATTTTGAGGCTAATAAGCTTAGGGATGCTTTTTTTCTTTATCAAGAGTGAATCTTTATGTAATTTTGAGCCTCATAATTGGGAGCCGTGCGAAAAGATACTATTAAACATCAGGGAAAGAGGCAGCAACTGGCAAGGATCGTTGCTGAAAAAGGTATTCAGGATGAAAAGGTTCTGGATGCCATTAAGGCTATTCCCAGGCATCTTTTTATGGACAGCAGCTTTGAAGACCATGCTTACCAGGACAAAGCTTTTCCCATAGCGGCCGATCAAACTATATCCCAACCCTATACAGTAGCTTTTCAAACTGAAGTTTTACAGGTGTCCAAAGGAGATATGGTCCTGGAAATTGGAACGGGGAGTGGATACCAAACCGCTGTTCTTTGTGAGCTGGGAGCCAAGGTTTACAGCATTGAGCGGCAACTGGAACTTTTCAAGAAAACAAAATTATTCCTTTCTAAGCTTGGTTATCGGGCGCGCTATCTTGGATTTGGAGATGGATACAAAGGACTGCCAGATTATGCCCCTTTTGACAGGATCATTGTCACTGCCGGGGCTCCTTTTATTCCCAAGCCGTTGTTGAGTCAGTTGAAGGTTGGTGGGAGAATGGTGATCCCGGTGGGTAAAGATTCCCAGGTGATGACGCTGATCGAACGAACTTCCAAAACAGAATTCCGTAAAACTGAATTCGGGGAATTTCGATTTGTTCCTCTCCTGGAGGACAAGAATTAAATTCCTTTTTTCTACCTGTATTCTTTTTGGATCCTGTCCAGCCTGCGTTTGCTTTCCCTGTCTTTGATGGTTTCCCGTTTGTCGTACAGTTTTTTACCTTTTGCCAGCGCGATCTGCATCTTGGCCAATCCACGGTCATTTATGAAGAGTCGCAAGGGCACGATGGTTAACCCGGAATTCTTTACTTCTTTTTCAAGCTTCCTCAGTTCCCTTCGGTTTAAGAGGAGCTTTCGGGCGTGTTTTGGATCATGATTAAAATAAGTAGCATGGGAATATTCCTGGACGGTCATATTGATGACGAACAACTCTTTGTTTGAAAACTCACAAAAACTCTCGGCGATAGAGGCCTTTCCTTCCCTGATGGATTTGATCTCGGTACCGGCCAGCTTGATCCCGGCAATGTAGGTGTCCAGGATCTCGTATTCAAATTTGGCCCTTTTGTTTTTAATGTTGATGTTGTTCTTCTTCATAGAAACAAAAGTATAAAGCTTTCTTTAAATTTCAGGGGTTTTAAGGAATTCTTAATGGGCAGGCAAATTTCAGGAAGCGCAGGAAATATGTATTTTTGAACCATCAAACCAAGAATCATGAAAAAATTAGCCTTCCTTTTTATAACGGTTACCTTCTTCGCCTGCAAAAATGAAGAAAAACCTTTGACTGCCAATGAGATCATTGATAAGGCGATAGAAGAAGCCGGAGGTGAGCGGTACAATAAAGCAGAGATAGAATTCGTCTTCAGAAAAAATAAGTACACCAGTAAGAGAGACGGCGGGGTCTACGAATTTACCAGAACCCTGAAAGATTCTCTGGGGCAGCTCAAAGATGTACTCAACAATGACGGGTTAAAAAGATACCGGGAAGGACGGGAGGTTGAATTATCAGATTCCCTCGCAGGATTATATGCTGAAAGTGTCAATTCTGTGCATTATTTTGTACAGCTACCCTACGGGCTCAACGATGCTGCGGTGCAAAAGGAGTTGGTGGGAGAGGACAGTATTGCCGGAAAATCTTACTATGAGATCCAGGTTACTTTTAAACAAGAAGGTGGAGGAACAGATCATGAAGATATCTACATGTATTGGGTGAATAAAAATGAATTCACGGTAGATTACCTTGCCTATCGATTCTATGTCAATGATGGAGGAATTCGCTTCAGGGTTGCTGAAAATCCAAGGATCGTAGAGGGGATTCGTTTTGTGGATTACGTGAATTACAAGACAAATGAGCTCTCCACACCGTTAGATCAACTTGATGAGCTTTATGAACAGGGAGAATTGGAAAAAGTTTCAGAAATAAAGAATGAGATCCTGAAGGTAGAGGTTAATTGATATAAAGGACCTCGCTTGTTTTTGCTCCCCCGGGAAATACGTGCACAATGAACAAGCTGCCGCTTTCCGCTTCATCGATATCCTTATATTTTTTTTCTCCGAGTAAGAGGTTCACAAAATGCGGATTGGTATTGCTATGCCCTACAACAAGAACTGTTTTTCCCTTGGATCTTTTCTGAAATTCCTCGTCATTCAGGTTTTTGGGATCATATATTTCCACAGTTTTTTCCTGGGAATCTGCAATGATTTGCGCCGTTTTTCGGGTGCGGTTAAAATCTGAAGAGAAGATCACATCAAATTTAACTTCTTTAAAGACTTCTGCCCATCTTTGAGCACGTTCCAAACCTGCTTCAGTTAAATGTGGATCTTTATTCTGCGGATCGTTGGTATCTTTTTCTGCATGTCGTATAAAGTAATACGTGGTCATTTTCTCCGGATTTTCTTCCTGGCAGGAAGTTGTTAGAGAAAATACAGATAAAATCAGGATAAATAAAGAGCTCATAATAGTTATTGTAGAGATTTGAATTCCATCAGGATAATCTGGTTCAACTGCTTTCCAAGGGAATTGAAGTTATTGTCTGAGATCAGGATGATACTCCTGTTACCATTGGGAAGTATAGGGCCGAAAGTGATGCCTTCTATGTTGTCTATAATTTCTTCGGAAAGGTGCTTTTTCACCCACTTGAAATCGAATACCAGTTCTTTTTTCGCCGGATTGTAAAAGGTAACTCCCAGATTGTTTCTGTCCAGGGTGTTAGTGCCCAGACTGGCGTCCACCTCAAAAATGCGAACCGTGTTGCCCTTGCTGCCGTGGCCGCTGGCGTAGCCTCTTTCCAGGATCAGGAATTTATTGGGAGCATATTCCAGCAGATCAGTTACTCCGTTAACAGCAAAGTAAAGCCAGGGAATCTTGGCAATTGGTTCCAGAAGGTAGGGGAATTGTTTGATGGCCTTTCCGGTTTTGCCGTCAAAATAAGTGATTCGCACCGGAGATTTTGTCTTGATGAGTTTTGGTTTGGGTCCGTCTGTCTTTAACGGTAGCTCCATGGCCACCCACACCCCCTTGTTGTCATAAGACCTTGCCAGTCCCTCGAAAGTTCCGTTGTCTCGGGGTTTTTTATCACTCTCGGCTAAAAAATTGGTGGGGATCTCAAAAGACTCTACGAACTCTCCATTAGGGGTCGCCCTGAAGAGCATCGGATCTTTTTTATTTTTGATAGATCCTTCACTGGTAAATAGAAACTCCTGCTTTTCGGGGTCGAAAAGAATACCCTCCAGGTCGAGATGTTCATTTTTCAGAGAATCAGATATTTTCATCCTTGTAACCCCGGAAAAAGAAACAGAATCTATTTTTTCATCCGAGATGTGAATTCTGGCAGTATAAAACCTGGGATTTCCCGGTTGATCACTAACTAAATAGAATTGACCATCGTGAAAATCCACACCCGACAATCCTCCCACAAGCGTTTTTTCAACTATAAGGTCTTCTGCAAGTACATGGTCGTCCAAATACCGTAGCTGAAGATTTCGGGTGGATCCGATCTTGGAACTTTTACAACCGACTAGGGAAATGGCAAAAAATGCAAGTAGGAATATCTTTTTCATGTGGGTAAAAATAACAAATTATTAAGACCAAAATAGGATACCCTTGGCAGGAATGAAAAGAAAGTTTTATTAATTTTCTTCTTTAACCATAAAAACCAATTGTTATGAATGATGATCAATTAGAAGGAAAATGGAAACAAATAAAGGGCCAGTTTAAGCAAAAATATGGCCAGGTGACCGATGATGATACTACTTATGCTGAAGGTAGGTTTGATGAAATGCTGGGACGACTACAGGAGCGTACAGGTAAAGATAAGGAAGAACTGAAAAGGGAGATCGAAAGATGGTAGATTTCCTGAACTCTGGAATGCAAAACGGCCGGAATTTTCCGGCCGTTTTTTGTTGAAATATTCTTTATTCTGCTATTTCCTCCTGGTTTCTGAAAACCAGTTGCTCATCAAAAGCATCCAGTAATATGATGCTGTCTGTGGCGATCTTCCCCGCCAGGATCTCTTTGGAGAGCTTGTTCAAAACCTCCCGTTGAATGGTCCTTTTTACCGGCCTTGCCCCATATTGAGGATCAAATCCTTTCTTGGCAAGATTGGCAATGGCTTCCTCTGTGGCATCAAGAGTAATTCCCTGTTTTGCAAGCATCTTTTTGACACCCTTAAGCTGAAGTCCCACAATTTGTCGAATATTCTTCTGCGTTAGCGGAGTGAACATCACGATGTCGTCTATCCTGTTGATGAATTCGGGTCTTACACTTTGTTTGAGCAGGGCCAAAACTTCCACTTTTGCGCCTTCCATGGCTGTGTCAATATCTTTGATATTCTCAAATTTCTCCTGGATAAGATGAGAACCAATGTTAGAGGTCATGATAATGATCGAATTCCTGAAATCTGCCAGCCTTCCTTTATTATCGGTCAGCCTTCCCTCATCCAGTACCTGCAGCAGAATATTGAAAGTATCCGGATGGGCTTTTTCGATCTCGTCCAGCAATACCACGGAATAAGGCTTTCTTCGGACAGCTTCCGTTAACTGACCACCTTCTTCATAGCCAATGTACCCGGGAGGTGCCCCCACAAGCCTGCTTACCGCGTGACGTTCCTGGTATTCACTCATATCAATACGGGTCATGGCGCTTTCATCATCAAAAAGATATTCAGCCAGGGCTTTGGCTAATTCAGTTTTACCTACCCCGGTTGTACCCAGGAACAGGAAAGAACCTATCGGTTTTTTCTGATCCTGCAAGCCGGCCCGGCTTCTTCTTACCGCGTCGCTCACTGCCTGTATAGCCTCTTCCTGGCCTACCACTCTTTTGTGAAGTTCGTCTTCAAGTTTCAGAAGTTTTTCGCGTTCGCTCTGCAGCATCTTTTTAACGGGAATTCCGGTCCATTTTGCTACGATCTCGGCAATATCTTCATTGGTCACCTCTTCCTTGATCAGCGATTTTCCCTGCTGGTTTTCCTCGAGTTGCTTTTGAAGTTCAGAAAGACGTTCCTGTTCTTCCTTGATCTTTCCGTAGCGCAATTCGGCAACCCGTCCATAATTACCTTCCCTTTCGGCTCTTTCGGCCTCAAGCTTGTATTCTTCGATATTGGATTTGGCAGTCTGGATATTGTCTACCACTTCCTTTTCATTCTTCCATTGCGCGTG
>CAZNFK010000064.1:0-11560 GCA_964572365.1 uncultured Flavobacteriaceae bacterium
GAAGTTCTGATCATGGCAGGCATAGAGGCATCAATGATCACGTCACTCGGCACATGCAGGTTGGTAATCCCCTTGTCTGAATTAACCATAGCAAGATCGGGTCCGTCCTTAAGATCGTTTTGGATCGCTTTCTCGATCTCAGTGCGTTTTTCTTCCGGAAGGTTGTAAATTGCACTTAAAACATCTCCCAAACCACTGTTTGGATCTGCACCGGCCTTTTCAAGCTCTTCAGCATATTTATCAAAGATATCTTTAAAGAAAACCTTTACTGCATGACCGAAAATGATGGGGTCTGAAACCTTCATCATGGTCGCCTTCATGTGCAGGGAAAAAAGAACCCCTTTGTGTTTGGCATCACGAACCTGCTCTTCCAGGAATTTTACCAGCGCTTTTTTGCTCATAAAAGTTCCGTCAATGATTTCTCCTTTTAATAGAGGTAGATTATCTTTAAGAATTGAGGTGTTACCTGATTTTCCAACCAACTGAATTTGTACATCTGTAGCTTCGGAAAGGGTTACCGATTTTTCATTTGAACGAAAATCATCCTTTCCCATGGTTGCCACATGGGTTTTGGAGTCAGAACTCCATTCTCCCATGGAATGCGGATGTTTTTTCGCATAGTTCTTAACCGCTTTTGGAGCCCGGCGATCTGAATTTCCTTCACGAAGAACCGGGTTCACCGCACTTCCTTTCACCTTATCATATTTGGCCTTTACCGCTTTTTCTTCATCGTTCTTCGGCTCATCGGGATAATTTGGCAGGGAATATCCTTTTTTCTGAAGCTCTTCAATAGCCGCTTTTAACTGCGGAATGGAGGCACTGATGTTTGGAAGTTTGATAATGTTTGCCTCCGGAGTCTTTGCCAGGTCCCCTAGCTCAGCCAGGGCATCTGATACTTTTTGATCTGCAGAAAGTTTTTCTGGGAATTGGGAAAGGATCCTTCCCGCCAGGGAGATATCTTTTGTTTCGAGGTCTACGTTGGCAGGCCTGGTGAAAGACTGAACTATTGGTAGTAAGGAATATGTTGCTAGAGCCGGAGCCTCATCGGTTTTGGTATAGATGATCTTTGTTTTCTGTGTCATTATGGTCGATATTATATTTTTAGTAAAAGGTTGTGCAATTTACCATTTTTAAAGCTTTTATCATAGGTGTAGGACGGAAGAAGCAAAGGAAAGCTTCTGATTTTTTGATAAAAAAAAGCCATTTCACTATAGTTTTATAATGAAATGGCTCCTAATGAAATAACAATGGTTGCTGAACTTTTACATTCTAACTGAGATTTTTCATCATCTCATGGCAAGTTGTTATTTCATCTGAAACAATTTACATGTCCCAAAAGAGTGTGTGTAAATTGTTCCTAAACGTTCTTACCTATTAAACTATCAATAAATGAAACGTTCAAAAAGATAAAAACAAAAGTAAAGATCTTAGCTTTACATGAATCTTAAAAGAGAATTCCTTGCGACATTCCTGATCTTCTAAAATTCACTTATAAATTTAAGAATAAAGGTTCTGTAAAACAAAGGTTTATGCTAAAAATAATGATAAAGAAATGCTAAATTTTCCGGTGCAGATTTGAAAAATAAATCCAAGAAAAAAGCCCCGGAATACGGGGCTTTAAAAAGATATATATTAAGGATATTATCTTCTTCTTTCTTTGATACGGGCTTTCTTACCGGTAAGTTCTCTAAAGTAGTAAATTCTTGCTCTACGTACTTTACCACGCTTGTTGATCTCGATCTTTTGAAGCGCAGGAAGGTTTAATGGGAAGATACGTTCAACTCCCACCGTACCACTCATTTTACGAATAGTAAAAGTTTGAGAAGCTCCGGTTCCTCTTTTCTGAATTACAACTCCACGAAAGAACTGTGTACGAGTCTTAGCGCCCTCTGTAATTTCGTAATAAACAGTAATGGTATCTCCGGCTGAAAATTCAGGGAAATCCTTTTTTGTTACAAATTCGTCTTGTACAAATTTAATTAACGATTCCATTTTAATATGGTTTAAAAATAAAGCCTAAAGCAACATTCACGGTTTTCGCCAGAGGTTGGTCCAGAAACGTGTGCAAAATTATAAAAATATTTTTAACCCTTATCACCTCGAGGTGAATTTATTTTTTACTCTTTTAGCAAATCTGGTCTGAGTTTTTTCGTGCGCTCATAAGCCTGTTCTTCTCGCCATTCCTCTATCTTCGGGAAATTCCCCGAAGTAAGGATTTCGGGCACCTTCCATCCCTTATAATCAGCGGGACGGGTATAGATAGGCGGAGCCAGTAAGTTATCCTGAAAAGAATCGGTAAGGGCAGAAGTTTCATTCCCTAAAACTCCGGGTAACAACCTTATTACCGCGTCGCATAACACCGCTGCACCTAATTCGCCTCCCGACAAAACATAATCGCCTACAGAGATTTCCCTTGTTACAAAATGTTCCCTTACTCGCTGGTCAACTCCTTTGTAGTGCCCGCACAGGATGATCAGGTTCTTTTTTAGCGACAACTCATTGGCCGTTCCCTGCTTTAGTGTTTGCCCATCGGGCGTCATATAGATCACTTCATCATAATCTCTTTCAGCCTTCAATGCAGAGATACATTTATCAATGGGCTCGATCATCATGACCATTCCGGCTCCTCCGCCAAACTGGTAATCATCTATCTGCTTGTAATTATCGGTTACATAATCCCTCAGGTTGTGCAGGTGTATCTCTACCAGACCTTTTTCTATAGCCCGCTTTAAGATCGAGGCTTCAAAAGGGCTTTTTAGAATATCGGGAACAACAGTGATTATATCAATTCGCATGGCAATGGAGGATTTTAGCTAAAATGCAAATTTACATTTAGCCGGGCTTTCAAGAGAGGATTTCTGCTGTTTATTTTGCCAGCTTCATTTGTTTGTTCTTCTCATCCTGTAGCAGACGACCCAGGCGTTGCTCTTTTTCAAGGGCTTTTGCGCGGTATGAATCAAACTCCTTTTCGAGTTCGGCAAGATTTTTCTTTGCTTCTTTCGTGTGAATATTGCTTTTCTGAAAACGAACCACGAAAAGGGCAAGGGCCAGGATCAATACTCCAACAACGCCCCACATGATGCTTTTGTATGAGGTTTTACTGAATGGAAAACCAAGAAAGGTAATGGCGTCTTTCTCGGCAGTGACCTGCTCGAGTTTGGCTTCTAAAGATTCAATATCGGCATTAACCTTTGCGATCTTTTGTTTGTAGGCAAGGCTTGCTTCTTTTGAAGCTGCGATCTCTTCTTTAAGCTCGGCTATTCTTTTGGAGGTAAGACTTTGTAAGGTGGTCAATTCACCGGTGTCTACAACTTTATATCCTTTAAAGTTGTTTGAGTTCTCGATGAGTTCAGCAAATTTTTCATCAATCGTGGTTTCGGCTGAAACCTGGGCAATTCCATAAGTAGTGAAGAAAACAGTAAAAATGGAGGTGAATAGAAGTTTTTTCATAGGGTTTTGGGGTTTATTTTTATCACTATCACAACGAGAGAGGCGAGGGCTTATTGTGAAAAATTTTCACTTTTTTTTCACACTTAACTGCCTGTCTTTCATTACACGTTCATGCAAACGCGAGTGCAAAACTAAGAATAAAAAGAACTTCCTTCACAGGTGAAAATCATAAATTTTTAAGAGAATTTTAATTCTCTTCTTTTGACTCCTGCAGCGCTTCTTCATATTCAATATCCTCATCAACATCTGTGGTAAAAGCGCTGATCCAGGCATTTTTAAAAATATTCAGAATGGTAGATAAAACTCCGGTGTCGACATTGTTTAGGTCCCCTTCTAATGGAGCTTTAGTAGCAAGAGTATCTGTTCCCTGGTTTTTGAAAAGGAATTTGAAAACTCCCACGAAGCCTTCCCATAACTTCTCAAAAAAGCCTTTATCTTCCTCTCCTATCAACTTGGTGTTTATAAACATGGGTTTTAAATAACCTTTAAGGTAGCCATCGGCAATGGCCACCTCGGCAAAAAGTTCGAATGTGCCGCTGGCGAAATCCACTCCTACTGCTTTCATCGACATCTCGTTAAGGGCAGTGACGTTGGCTTTTTCCAGGGCGAATTCCATATCCATATCTGGTATCTTCTTCATCACGTTGATCCTTCCGTTAAGGGAAACATTTCCTTCACCAAAAGAAATTGCCGTGGCATTGACAGTTGAGGGTAACACATTATCTGTTCTCCTTACATTCTGAAGATTGGTCGCGGTTAGAAATATGTTTCTCATGACCAGGTCGATAGTCGGGTCGGCAGAGAATTGAACAAAGTTTATTTTTCCGTCATGAGCTTCCAGGTGGTTGATCTTGATAGGAACAAGATCGGTTAAAGCATTTGTCCAGTCTCCCACATCGGGTTTCCCTTCGGGGGTTTGTTTTTTCTGATGCTCGAAAATATAATTGACCTCGGGCCCGTGCAGCACGATCTCACTCACAATTCTTCCTTTGAACAAAGATTTCCATTCGATAGAGATATCCGATTTTGGAAAATTCAGCAGGGGAGTGTCCGGCGGGGCATTTACCTTTGCCAGTCTTAAGCCTTTAATAACATAGGCGCCCCGATACAGCGCCACGTCAATATCTTCCACTTGCCCCACATAACCGGGGATATCATTCAATGTCTTATTGACGTATTTCTCAAGAAAATAGGGCAGGAGTATCCTGGCAATAATCAGCACAATGGCAATGAGAAGCAGAAGTTTCCATTTCTTTTTCACATCCGGGAGGTTTAGAGTAATAAAATTCGGTTTTTCTATTCTCTCCCACAGTTAATGAAGTAATAAAAAACCCATCCGTTAAGGGATGGGTTTTTAAGGTTTTAGAAAGACTTCAATTAATAATAAGTGAATCTTCTAACTTTTGCGATATACTTGGCCAGCCTGATCACCTGATGGCTGTAGCCGTATTCATTGTCATACCATACATAGAGAACAACGTTCTTTCCGTCCTCTGTAACTATAGTGGCATTGCTGTCATAAATAGATGGTTGTGCAGATCCAACGATGTCTGTAGAAACAAGTTCGTTATCAAGCGAATACTTTATCTGCTCTACCAGGTCGCCTTCAAGGGCATATCTTTTAATGATCTCGTTGATACCTTCTTTAGAGGTAGGAGTTTCTACCGCAAGGTTCAGGATAGCGAGTGACCCGTTAGGAACAGGTACCCGTATCGCGTTAGAAGTAAGTTTTCCTTCAAATACGGGAAGGGCTTTGGAAACCGCTTTTCCGGCCCCTGTTTCAGTGATCACCATATTAAGGGCTGCCGCGCGACCCCTTCTGTATTTATTGTGCATGTTATCAACCAGGTTCTGGTCATTCGTATAGGCGTGGATGGTTTCCAGATGCCCATGATCAACGCCAAGAGAGTCCTCAACAGCTTTCAGGACAGGGGTAATGGCATTGGTGGTACAGGAAGCTGCCGAAAAAATAGAAACCTCATCTGGATTATGTTCCAGGTGGTTTACTCCGTGCACAATGTTAGGTACCCCTTTGCCCGGTGCCGTTAACAATACTTTGCTGGCACCTTTTGAAGTGAGGTGTCTGCTCAAAGCTTCTTCGTCTCTGAATGCCCCTGTATTATCAATGATCAATGCATCGTTTATACCATATTTAGTATAATCTATCTCCTCTGGATTGTTCGCAGAGATCATATGCACAGTAGTACCATTGATCACAAGGCATTGTTTTTCTGCGTTATAGGAAACCGTTCCTGAAAAATCTCCGTGAACAGAATCATTTTTAAGAAGCGAGGCTCTTTTTTCAAGAACCGTAGCATCAATACTTCCGCGGGTAACGATAGCGCGAAGACGCAGCTGGCTTCCTTTTCCTGTTCTTGTCATCAGCTCTCGCGCCAATAATCTTCCAATTCTTCCGAAGCCATAAAGAACCACATCTTTCGGCTTTATCTCTTCTGATTTCTTGGCATCTTTTAATTTATCGGAAACAAAGGCTGTGGCATTGGCATATTTTTGATCCTCCAGGTGGTACTCATAAGTGAGCTTTCCAATATCAAGTTTGGCAGATGGAAAATCCAAAGCCTTTATGGCCTCGGCAATCTCTACGGAATCAAAGATGGAAATGGGTTTCTGAACAAACTCCCCGGCATATTCGTGCAGGTCAAGAATGTCACTTACGTTGCGGTCGATCAACTGGTTCCTGAAAAGTACCAGTTCAATAGATTTGTCGTACCACAGATCGCTGACAGTTTTTATGAACTGTACGGCTGCACGGCGACGGTCTGCCTGAAAGGCCAATTCTTTTTCGTAAACTTCGATTGAATTCATTTTACAAGTTGTGTTGTATGTTAAAATCGCAGCAAAAATATATATTTCAAACGTTTTCGTAAAGGTATTTGCACAAAAAAATCCCACCCTTTTTTCGGGTGGGATTTCCTGTTTTTCTGAAGCAGAAGTAAAATCTATTTTATCTCCATACATATTTTTGTTTCTCCCCATTTGGAGCGACAAAGGTCACGCTAATAGGATCTGAAGGGTTCCTTCTTGCCATCACCTGTTTCACATCTTCAATATTCTCTACCGGAATATTGTCAATGGCAGTGATGATGGTTCCTGTCAAACGTTCACTCTGCATTTGAGGAGTAAGTCCACGAGTGATCTTTACCCCGTTACTTGCTTTGTTTTTAGCAAGATCCTCGGGCGAGGCGTTGGTGACTTCCAGCCCAATGGCTTTGATCTGGAAAGTCTCAAATTTGGTGAGTTTTACACGCAGCGTCTTTTCTTCTCCATTTCTCAGGACTTTTACTTCAACGACATCGTCAGGTCTTTTTGAACCTATATATCCTGTAAGGTCCGAAAATTTTCTGATCTCTACATTATCGATCTGGTTGATCACATCTCCTTTTCTGATACCTGCCTTGTCGGCACCGCTACCCTGTTCTACCTGGGCAACATATACACCTTCTGTAGTGTTTACCTCGATCTCGGCTGGAAGTCTGGAAACTTGATTTCCGCGAATTCCCAGGATTCCCTGTTGTACATCTCCGAATTCAAGTATGTCCTCTACGATCTTTCTTGCATTATTTGAGGGTACGGCAAAAGCGTAGCCTACATAACTGCCTGTTTGAGAGGTAATGGCGGTGTTGATACCAATAAGTTCTCCGCGTGTATTGACCAGGGCGCCCCCGCTGTTTCCGGGGTTGATGGCCGCGTCAGTCTGTATAAAGGAAGAAACACTGCTGTCCATTCCCAGGTCACGGGATTTCGCGCTGATGATCCCCGCGGTCACCGTAGAAGTCAGGTTAAATGGATTTCCTACTGCGAGTACCCACTCCCCGATGCGGGCATTGTTGGAATTTCCGAAAGGCAGATAATCAAGATCTTCGGCATCTATTTTCAGCAGGGCGATATCCGAAGTCGGGTCAGACCCGATCACTTCGGCCATATAATTTTCGTTGTTGTTCAGGGTAACCTGCAGTTTGCTGGCATTCTGGATCACGTGATTGTTGGTCACAATATATCCGTCAGGAGAAATAATCACCCCAGATCCTGTTCCCTGAAGAGCGGTTCCCGGACGGGACGAAAAAGGGTGTCGTGTTTCTGCAATATTCTTTACATGCACCACGGCGTGAATAGATTTGTTGGCGGCCTCGGTAAAATCGGCCATGGCAGAACCGGGTACTGCCTCAAAATTCACCGGAGTGTAGGCGGGAATGGATCCCTTGTCTTCTATATATAAAGGTTCTTCCTCAATGAAAAGCATATAACTTCCAAGGGTTAGGGCACCTCCCATAATAGAAACCACTAATAAGCTGAATAATTTTCTCATTTTTTTCTATTATTTTTCTTTGATTTAAACATATTTTTCAAACTTCGAACTTTAATGTATACGGGTTAATTAGCACTGCTAATACCTTCTGATTTTCTCTTTTATTGTATCTTTGATCCCTCAAATTTCGCCTGATGGAGCTTTCATTTTTTAAATACCAGGGAACGGGAAATGATTTTGTCATGGTTGATAACCGACAAAATATTTTATCCAAAAACAATACCAATTTAATAAAAACCCTCTGCGACCGAAAATTTGGCATAGGGGCCGATGGCCTTATACTGCTGGAGAATTCTGAAGATCCCCGGGAAGATTTTAAGATGGTCTATTTTAACTCAGACGGGCGGGAAAGTTCCATGTGTGGAAATGGTGGCAGGTGTATCGTAGCCTTTGCCAATTTCCTTGGAATAATAAAGGATAAAACCGCCTTTACCGCTATTGACGGCTTTCATGAAGCCACCATTGATAATGGGCTGGTGAGTTTGAAAATGACCGATGTTGACGGGGTAGAAGAGAAAAATGAGGCTGTCTTTCTGAATACCGGATCACCTCATCACGTGGTTTTTCTGAAAGATGTTTCTTCTTTCGAAGTCAGAAAAGAGGGTGCTGCTATAAGATATGCTGATGAATATGCTGAGGCAGGAGGGACGAATGTGAATTTTGCTGAAGCGCTGGACCAATCCACATTGCGGGTGCGCACGTATGAAAGAGGGGTTGAAGACGAAACGCTCTCCTGCGGAACGGGCGTTACGGCTGTGGCCTTGGCCGCTTATGCTACCGGAAGAGTGAAAACCCAAACGGTGAACCTGGAAACTCCGGGAGGGGAACTTTCCGTTTCATTTGAACCAAATGAAAGTGGTTTCAGAAATATTTGGTTGACAGGACCGGCAAAACAGGTTTTTAAAGGAGTGATCCCATGTTAACATTAACAGGTGAAAAGGTTAATTTGCGAGCCCTCGAGCCCGAAGATCTGGAATTCCTTTTCTCTGTAGAGAACAATGAGGAGTTCTGGGAAGTGAGTTCCACCAGTACACCTTACTCCCGCTTTATCCTCAAGCAATACCTGGAAAATTCGCACCGTGATATCTATGAAGTGCGGCAACTCAGGCTAATGATCTGTGAAAAAGATGAAACCCCTGTAGGCCTTATAGATCTATTCGATTTTGATCCTAAACACCGCCGCGCAGCCATTGGTATAATCATTAAGAGCAGGAATAACCGTCAAAAAGGTTTCGGAGCCGAGGCTCTGGAACTTATCTGTAAATATTGTTTCACCCATCTGGAGCTACACCAGGTCTATGCCAATGTTGGTATAGATAATGTATCCAGTAAATTGTTATTTGAAAAATCGGGGTTTGTAAAAACCGCACAAAAGAAAGATTGGGTGCGTGTAAACGGAACCTATAAGGACGAACTTTTATATCAGTTGATCAACAAGCATGTACATTAAAAAAATATTATTAGCCATTGCCATTTTAGGCCTTATCGTTTTGGGAGGTTTTTCCTATTATATCTACGATGTGATTTTTTCTCCCAATACTGCATTTTCCGAAGAAAAGATGGATGTATACATTCCTACCGGTGCGAGCTATTCTGAAGTGAGGGAACAATTAAGACCATTGCTGAAAGATCCTGCAGATTTTGACCTGGTTGCAGGTAAAAAAGGGTATCCGCAAAATATTAAGGCGGGCCGGTTTATTTTAAATAAGGGAATGAACAATAATGAGATGATCAACGTGCTGAGAAGCCGTAATGTCCCAGTTTGGGTTACTTTCAATAATCAGGAAAGAATTGAAGATCTTGCCGGCAGGATCGCTTCCCAGATCGAAGCAGACAGTGTACAGCTTCTGGAAAACATGAAAGATACCGCCTTTTTGAAAGATAATGACTTTACGCAGAGAAATGCCCTGGGCATGTACATTCCCAATAAGTATGAATTTTTCTGGAATACTTCCGCAGAAGAATTTCGGGAGCGTATGCAGAAGGAATATCACAGATTTTGGAATGAGGAGCGGCTTCAAAAAGCTGAAAAAATAGGATTGACTCCCCATGAAGTTATGGTGGTGGCTTCAATTGTTCAAAAAGAGACCGCAAAAGTTGATGAAAGAAGAAGGGTGGCCGGCGTCTATATGAACAGGATCAACAACGGCTGGAAGCTCGATGCCGATCCTACCGTTATTTATGCACTTAAAGACAGGCTACAAAATTTTGATACTATTATAAAAAGAGTTCTATACAAGGACCTTACAATTGATTCCCCTTATAATACTTATAAATATAAAGAACTTCCTCCTGGCCCTATAGCAATGCCCGATATCTCTTCAATTGATGCGGTTCTCAACTATGAAGATCATGATTATTTCTACTTTGTGGCCGATGTTCAGAATTTTGGTTATCATAAATTTTCTAAAACTTTGGCGCAACACAATGCCAACAAAAGAGAATATGTGAGGTGGATCAATCAGCAAAAGATCAATCGATAAAAAGCTGAAGTTCTGTTTCTTAAACCACATTTTATAATACGCTGATTTATTTTTTTGGCACGTTTTGTGACTAAAGTACAATTCAAAAGCAAAAATTGCTTTAAGAATTGTTTAACAGTCTGATAATTAGGTTTTTAAAATTTAGCTTATATTTGTCGGCCGAATTGGGATAGTTTTAAGGCTATTTCAAACCAAAATAAATTAGGATGAAAAAGAAAATTGCAAAATTTTCAGTTTTACCAGTTTTAGGAGCATCGATCTTTTTTTACAGCTTCTCAACCAAGAAAGCCCTTGAAGTAGAGGAACAACTCGCAGCCGAGTTTTCTACCGCAAACGAGGTCCTGGATTTCACAGTTCCCGAAGCTCCTCAAATTACCTTTTTTGACCCCGCTACCCGAAACTATCCCGAATTAGGAAAATCTTATTTAGCTTTTAAAGAAGCCTTAGGTTTTAAGGAATCCGGTGGTGATTACAAGATCATCAATGAATTCGGATATATGGGGAAGTACCAGTTTGGAAGGGGAACCTTAAGACTTATTGGGATAAGAGATGTGAACCTCTTTCTTGAAAAGCCCGAACTTCAGGAAGCGGCTTTCTATGCGAATGCTTCCAGGAATAAATGGATATTAAGAAGAGATATTGCCCGATTCCAGGATAAAGTGATCAATGGGATCAAAATAACCGAATCTGGTATCCTTGCCGCGGCTCACCTTGCGGGACCCGGAAATGTGAAAAAATACCTTAGAAGTGGAGGAGCCAATGGTTTTAATGATGGCTTCGGAACTTCTATCAAACATTACTTCAAAAGATTCGCTGGTTATGACACTTCTTTTGTTGTCCCAGACCGCAAAGCGAAAGCGAAGGTTTAAAATTCCTTCTGCAGTATAAAGATAGTGGGCCTCTTATGAAGGTCCACTTTTGTTTTGGCCCATTCAGAAATGGGTTTTGTCACGATAAATTCTGAAGTTAACGTAAGATCACAGGCAATGCATACCCTGGTCGCCGGATGTAAATTCTGTACCAGGTCTTCCAGCATCTTGTTGTTCCTGTAAGGGGTTTCTATAAATAGCTGTGCCTGCTGTTTTTCCAGAGACAGGCGCTCCAGCGATTTTATCTCGTTCTTGCGGGCCGACTTGTCTATTGGGAGGTAACCGTTAAACGAAAAATTCTGTCCGTTCATTCCTGAACCCATCATTGCCAGTAAAATAGAGGAAGGGCCTACCATTGGCACTACCTGAATCCTCTCCCGATGAGCAATTTTCACTATTTCGGCGCCGGGATCGGCTACTCCGGGACATCC
>CAZNFK010000064.1:11660-13633 GCA_964572365.1 uncultured Flavobacteriaceae bacterium
GTAGTGGGAATGAGGTATAACTTTCCTGAATACGAAAAAGGATTATTCACTATCTGAATCTAATTTTTTGGCGATCACTTCACAGGCTTCCTCCAGCATTTCGAACACCCGGTGGAATCCCTCGGGTCCTCCCTGGTAAGGATCGGGTACTTCTACATTTTCCCCCGGAAAGATCTCATCCAGGATCAGGGAAACTTTTTGTCGGTGTTCCTCGGTTTTTGCCATGCCCATTACATCTCTGTAGTTGGACATATCCATTACATAGATCCTGTCAAAACGGTCAAAATCTTCAGCAGAGAACTGGCGACCTCTCTGGTAGGTTATATCCAGGTCGTTTTTCTGGGCCACCGCCACAGAACGTTCATCGGGCGAATCACCTATGTGGTAATTACTGGTGGCTGCAGAATCAACTTCCACCTTTTGAGGATCTACCTTAGACTTCAGAATGCCTTCGGCCAGGGGTGACCTGCAAATATTCCCAAGACACACCATCAAAACCCTGGTTTTCATAAATCTTATTTAGAGAGTAAGTTTTTTGTTGATATCCTCAACGAATTTGTTGAATTGCTTGTCGGTAGAAGCAAGATTGTCTACAGTCTTACAGGCGTGAAGCACCGTTGCATGGTCTCTTTTTCCTATCTGGGAGCCTATGCTTGCCAATGAAGCTTTCGTGAATTTCTTGGCGAAGAACATGGCTAGTTGCCTTGCCTGGACAATATGTCTTTTCCGGGTCTTGGATTGAAGCGTGTCAACATCCATCTGGAAATATTCGCTGACAACCTTCTGGATATAATCTATAGAAACTTCACGCTTGGTGTTCTTAACGTAATTATCAACGATCTTCTTCGCAAGATCAAGGGTAATATCTTTTTTATTGAAAGAGGAGTGGGCGATCAAAGAAATGATGGCGCCTTCCAGCTCACGTATGTTGGTTTTGATATTGTTTGCAAGGAACTCCACGATTTCCTCGGGCATATCAACCCCGTCGCGGTACAGTTTGTTCTTGATGATAGAGATCCTCGTTTCGGTGTCGGGATGTTGCAATTCTGCGGAAAGACCCCACTTGAAACGCGATAGCAACCTTTGTTCAATATCCTGCATGTCTACCGGTGCCTTATCACTGGTAAGGATCACCTGTTTACGATTCTGGTGCAGGTGGTTGAAGATGTGGAAAAATACATCCTGAGTTCCGGCTTTACCTGAAAGCAACTGGATGTCATCCACGATCAACACGTCAATGATCTGGTAGAAATGAATGAAGTCATTTCGGTTATTCTTCTTTACAGATTCAATGTATTGTTGGGTGAATTTTTCCGCGGAAATATAAAGAACGGTCTTCTCGGGATATTTATCTTTTATCTCGATCCCGATGGAATGTGCCAGGTGGGTTTTTCCTAATCCAACTCCTCCAAAGATCAACAGGGGGTTAAAAGAGGTCTCTCCAGGTTTGTTGGCCACAGCCAGACCTGCAGATCTCGCTAACCTGTTGGAATCTCCTTCCAGGAAATTTTCGAAGTTGTAACTCGGGTTTAACTGGGATTCGATCTTGACATTCCTGATGCCGGGAATAATGAATGGATTCTTTAACTCCGGATTTTTATTCTTGATAGGGACATCAACCTCCTGGGAAGCCATGTTTGACCGGTTGGTACTCGGGATCTTTTCGGTGAACGGTTGTTTGTTCCCGTAGGTGTTCTCCATCCTGATCACATATACCAGTTTGGCCTGATCTCCCAAAGTACGGTTCAAAGATACTTTCAAAAGCTTTACATAATGCTCCTCGAGCCACTCATAAAAGAATTTAGAAGGTACCTGAATGCTTAAAGCTTTGTCAGTGAGTTTAACTGCCTGTATAGGTTCAAACCAGGTTTTGTATGCCTGGGGGGTGATGTTATCTTTGATGAAAGCTAGACAGCTGTTCCAAACTGATTGCGCAGTTTCTGACATTCCTGATTCTAAATTTTTAAGATGCT
>CAZNFK010000065.1:0-13026 GCA_964572365.1 uncultured Flavobacteriaceae bacterium
TTTGGCTTTCCTCAACCCTTTCAGGGTTCCAAACCCTGAAAGGGTTCTTCTTAAAAGTCTTGTCTGTTGTTTCTTGCCACTTGCAGGCCAGCGGGTTTTTTAATTAAGATTTCTTCTTTCAATAAAGAACCGCTTCAGAAGCTCCGAAGCTTCCTCCTCCAAAATGCCGGTTTTCACCTTGGTTTTTGGATGCAGTTTGGCGCCCATTTTTCTATAGCCTCTTTCAGGATCTGAAGCTGCGAAAACCAGGTTGGAGAGTTGACTCCAGTACAAGGCTCCGGCGCACATCTGGCAGGGTTCCAGGGTCACGTACATGGTGCAGTCTAAAAGGTATTTTCCGCCGAGGAAATTTGCAGCGGCGGTGATCGCCTGCATCTCGGCATGGGCGGTCACATCGTTGAGCAGTTCGGTAAGGTTATGGCCACGGGCAATGATCTGCTGGTTGGCCACCACTACCACTCCCACGGGAATTTCCCCTTTTTCATAAGCCAGTTGAGCTTCTTCCAGCGCTTTACGCATAAAATAGCTGTCGTCAAAAACTAATTGCATATTCAAAAATACAATTTCAAAATGTACCTTTGCCTTTCATGGCCAAAACTATTCTAAACTCCATTAATTCTCCTGCTGACCTAAGGCAGCTTCCTTCAGAAGAATTGCCACAGCTGGCAGCGGAATTACGCCGGTTCATCATCGAGATCGTCGCCACCAAAGAAGGACATTTGGGTGCCAGTCTGGGCGTGGTGGAATTGACCATTGCCTTGCATTATATTTTCAACACTCCCGAAGATCTTCTGGTATGGGATGTAGGCCATCAGGCTTATGGACATAAGATCCTCACCGGGAGAAGGGATGTTTTTCATACCAACCGGCAACTGAATGGGATAAGTGGTTTTCCAAAGAGAAGCGAAAGCGAATACGACACTTTTGGGGTAGGACATTCCTCCACGGCCATTTCGGCGGCATTGGGAATGGCGATCGTTTCTAATTTGAAAGGGGAGTCCGAAAAACAACATATAGCGGTGGTAGGAGATGCTTCCATCGCCAGTGGAATGGCCTTTGAAGGGCTGAACCACGCGGGAGTGACTAAAGCAAATCTCCTGATCGTATTGAATGACAATGCGATCGGTATTGATCCGAGCGTGGGAGCGCTCAAGAATTACCTCACCAAGGCACGCGTGGGATATAAGCCGAAACAGGACAATATTATTGAAGCCCTTAATTTTAAATATTACGGGCCGGTAGACGGGCATGACCTGGATAGCCTTTTAAAAGCTTTTGAGGACCTGAAGAGGATTAAAGGACCCAAGTTCCTTCATGTGATCACAAGGAAGGGGAAAGGCCTAAAAAAAGCCGAGGAAGACCAGGTAAAGTACCATGCCCCGGGAAAGTTCATTCCCGATACCGGCGAACTTTTGCCTTACGACACCAAAGACCTGTCGCTTAAATTTCAGGACGTGTTTGGTTTGACCCTGGTGGAACTGGCAGAGAAGAATGAAAGGATAATTGGGATCACCCCGGCCATGCCAACGGGTAGTTCCCTCAAATACATGATGGATGCCTTCCCCGAAAGGGCTTTTGACGTGGGTATTGCCGAGCAGCATGCGGTCACCCTTGCCGCCGGAATGGCCACTCAGGGCTTCACCGTTTTTTGTGCTATTTATTCCACTTTTCTTCAGCGGGCGTATGACCAGGTGATCCACGATGTAGCGTTGCAGAATTTGCCGGTTATCTTTTGCCTGGACCGTGCGGGACTGGTGGGAGAAGATGGTGCCACTCATCATGGAATTTTTGACATCGCTTATTTGAGATGTATCCCAAATATGACTATTTTTGCACCTCTGGATGAGGTCGATCTGCGGAACATGCTGTATACTGCGCAAAAAGTTGATCTTCAGCATCCTTTGGCTATAAGATATCCACGGGGAAGAGGTTTTCGACACGAGTGGAAACTGCCTTTTGAGAGTATAGATTTCGGAAGGGGAATCTGTCTCAAAGCGGGTTCTGAAATAGCTGTTTTAAGCCTGGGCTCTATCGGATGGAATGTGACCCTTGCGCTTGAAGATTTTTCCGAAGCAAAAAAGATCGCTCATTATGATATGCGGTTTGCCAAACCCCTGGACGAGGAACTGCTTCATGAGATCTTTAAAAAGCACCGAAGAATAGTGACTTTAGAGGATGGAGTAATTACCGGCGGATTTGGGTCTGCCATTCTTGAATTTGCACAAAGAAATAATTACTTTGCCCCGATAGAAATTATAGGGATCCCCGACCGGTTCATTGACCACGGAAAAGTGGTTGAATTACAAGAAATTGCGAAAATTGACGTTAAGAGTTTGAGAGAGACCTTTTCCAGACTTCTATAGAATATTGAAGTTTTAATTATTGAGTGCCCCCTATGCCCAGATTATACCTAAGCCTGCTGTTCCTGATTTTTTCCGTGGCCACCTACGGCCAAATAAATAATCCCGAGGAACAAGACACTATTAAGACAAATACCGTTGTGCTGGATACCATTTATGTACGACCGCCAACGACGCCAATGATGACCGATTTTGCTTCGGTGGGGCCGCCGATTGTGAAAATTGAGGTGGTTGATCAAATAAAGGCAGACGAGGTTCTTGCAGATACTACCGTGGTAATTAGGGAGAAGATCAATTACTGGAAGGAAGTGAATAAGGTGGGTCTCAATATGACCGAGGTGGCCTTTGTGAACTGGAACTCGGGAGGGAATAACTCTGTTTCAGCCCTGATGCATGCCCTCTTCGGAAGGAAATACAAAAAAGACCTTTTGAACTGGAATACCACGCTTTCCATCAAGTATGGTCTCAATGCGCAGGAAGGAAGGGAGTTGCGTAAAACTGAAGACGCCCTGGAGATCAACTCCAACTTCGGCTATAGACGAGATTCCATTAGTAACTGGTATTATTCGGCCAAGCTCAATTTTACTACACAGTTTACCTATGGGTACCGATATCCCAACACTAGTGAACCCATTTCCAAATTCATGGCCCCGGGTTACGCTTTTGTGGGGGTAGGTACCGAATATTCTTCGCCAACAGAAGACCTCACGGTGTATATTTCACCCGTAACCGAAAAATCTACTTTTGTACTTGACCAGGAACTGGCGAATGAAGGAATGTTCGGGGTAACACCGGCGGTGAAGGATGCAGAAGGGAATATACTTCAGCCGGGAGAAAAAGTGAGAACAGAATTCGGATTTTTGGTAAGTAGCGACTTCAGCAAGCAAATATTTGAGGATATTGGCCTTAGTAACCAGCTTAGGCTCTATTCAGATTATCTGAATAACTTCGGAAATATCGATGTGGACTGGCAGTTGAATTTGGACCTGAAGGTGAATGACTACGTGAAAGCCAATGTGGGCTCCCACCTAAAATACGACAACGACGTCAAGTTCAAAAAAGACCTTGACGGCGACGGAAAACTGGATACAGGTGGCGCCAGGATACAATGGAAGCAATTGCTCGGGGTGGGACTGGTTTACGAATTCTAAGAAAAATTTTATCTCCTTATCACCTTTTCGACGTGGCTCTTGCCCGAAAATTCCACCTTCACAAAATAAATTCCGGAAGCCTCTTTTACAAGATCAACCTGCACCGGGTAATTTTCAATTATTTGCAGATCTGACATTTGCACCAGCTGCCCCTGGAGGTCATAGATATAAACCTGGGCAGGTCCCGAACCACTTCCGGTTAGGATGTTGTAAAATCCATCAGAAACGGTTGGGTACACGAAGATCTGGTTTCCGGTAATTTCGCCACCTTTAGGACCTGTCATGAATTGCCCCGAAAAGATCCCCCGGCCATAAGATGCAGCGTAGACCACGTTATTTCCTTTCTTCAGGTCAAGATCGGTTACTTTTACATCGCTCATGCCGTTGTAAGCTTGTTTCCATTGTGGCCGGTCGCTTTGAAAGTTATCTGTTGTCCAAACGCCCAGTTCGGTTCCCAGGATCACTTCCTCCCTATTTAAAGGATTGGGAAGTATGGCAAGAACCGGAAGATCGGGCAGGTCTCCTTCTTTATTCACCCAGGTGGGATTGGTATCCAGGGCATTTTTTGTGTACCAGACACTTTTTACACCATAGTTATAAAAGGTGACAAAGATCTCGTTTTCGCTGTTTCCGAATTCTATGTCCGAAATACTTCCGACGAATTGAGACCCGGTAAGATTTTTCCAGGTCGCGTTTGAAGGATTCCCATCGGCATTTTCCAGTCTAAGCAGTTTTCCGTTAACGAGCCCCAGCAAAACCTTGCTGCTATTAGTGGTGTATTGCGAAACGGCAAGCGCGCTGATGGAGGCATCCAGCAAAGAATGGGTAAAGGCAGATCTTTTTGCAACGGGATCATTGTCTGTTAAATTTTCTCCAACGGGTTTTAAATTGGTTAGATCGTCGTACCGGTAAAGGGTGCCTTCGGGACCGTTGGAAAAAAGCTTGTCCAGGTTGGAATCCAGCGCCTGCGGATTGATAAAAAACCCGTCCTGGTTCTCATTATTGGCGATCAAAGTAATTTCATTTTGGCTGTAATCGTAAGCGATGATCAGGTCATTGTAAACGAGATTGGCTATTAGATAGTCTGTTTCTACCTGGTCGTAGAAAGAATGTGCTCCATCTCCGCCTAAAATCCCTAAAGATTCCCGATTTTGATTTTGAAACAACTGGGTGCCATTGTCCTGGGTGCCGCCCAGGTAATAATCGGCGCTTGAAAAGGTAGTAGGGGCCACCGCCACAGAATAGAACTGGGTGGTGATGTAATCTTTTTCCAATGTTACAATAACATCCGAAGTGGGTGATGCGGCCAGATCCTGCGCAAAGGAAACTCCGCCGTCATGACCAAAGACCGCCTGGTTGCTGTTTCCTGGTCTGAACTGCATCACGTGATGATCTGCATGAACTTCAGAATACGGAAGGTTTTTTAGGGTTCCATCATCATGCCATTTCGAGATCTGTTGCCAGGTCGTTCCTCCGTCTGTTGACCTGAACAGGTCAATTCCACCCACATATACAATATTGTCGTTATTAGGATCTGATTCGATCATAAGGTTGTAAAATGCCTGACCCCTGGCAAAATCGGTAGGAGAGATATTTTCATAATCGGCATCGGCAGGTTCATTCAATTTTGAGAGGGTAGCGAAAGCATCAGTGGTGATCCACATTTCAGCTTCTTCAGTAGAGGCGTGCTCTGCCAGAATATAGAATTTATCTGGAGTGGTTTGGGAGGCTTCTATCTCTGTGCGTAAAACATCAGGCACTGTATTGACAAGCGTGAAAGTGGTATTCTCTCCTTTATCTTTTTTGAAAATCTTTCCGCCTTTGGAACCCGCCTGCCCGGGAGATTCGGTAGTAGCGACCCAAAGGTTACCGTTTGCATCGGTTTCAAAATCATTGAAAGACTCATCTTCAAGTATCATTTCCCAGCTGCCTCCGCCGTCGAGACTACGGTAAAGCCCGCGATCATAAAATCCCATAAAATTTAAGGGATTCCTTGCGTTGGCATAGATATGGGTGGAAACGCCGATAAAAACTTCTGTGCCGGTGCCGTTGTCCCAGGCTTCAATATCATTTATATAGTAAACACCGCCAATAACCTTTGCATTATTCCCCGATCCCGAATCTGAAAACCTTTTCACATCAAGAACCTGGGTCCAGGTGGTGCCGCCATCGGTAGTTTTGTACACTCCTGTTCCCATTACATCACCGGCCGTGTACTGTTCTCCGGTACCCACATACCAGATCTTGGAGTCACGGGGATCTACGGTGATGCAGGAGACATTGAGGTTAGTTGGTAAACCCTGTACCTGTCGCCAGGCCGAAGTTTCACGGGTAATGTCATCGTTCACCCACAATCCGCCGCTAATGGCGCCCGCAAAAACCCGTTTTCCGGTTGCATCATTTGGATCAAAAAGCAAGACCCGTGTTCTCCCGCCAACATTTACTGGTCCGCGGGAGATCCATTTGTTCTCATCTGTTTCTCCGGGTGCTTTCGTGGCTGTCTTCGACTTTCGTCTCTGAGTTTTGAGCTTTTCATAGAGCTCCTTCACCTTGTAAGGCTCCGGGTAGCCCAGGGTTGGGTTCATGGTAAGATATTCCATGAGCTCATAATAGGCATTGGGAGGAATTCCTTCCTTGATCCTTTGCAGTCTCGACAGTCCTTTGTCTTTTTTAGGAGCTTTATCCTTCAGGAATTGCGAATGCTTCTGCCTGATTTCTGAAATTCGCGAAGAGGGATCATCTGCAACCTGATAAAAGCAGAAAAGCACGGCAATAATAATTACCGGAAATGTAAAATAAATTCTGTTCTTCATTCTTGGTTTGGTACACCACTAAGCGAGGTGTTTCGTAAAATACGAAAAATTATATTTTCAGCCCTTTAAATTTTTTAAAGGAGGTAACTATATTACTGTCTGTAAGTGAGGAAATATAGCTGCAGATCTTTATCAGTTTTCCGTAGACCGAAAGTTTTTCATATTCTTCGGCATTTGGGATCATTTTTAAAACCAGCCTGTTGTAGTTGGTGAAATCTTCTCCATCTTCGGGCAAAAGAGCATGAGTATAGGTGTCCAGTAGATGAGACAGCATCTGGTAGCCTGCAATTTCTTTTCCTATAACCTCCTCGCTTTGGTAGATCTTATCAATACTTATTTTAATGATATCTGAGATCTGCGCTTCATACCGGCTCTTGTCAAAAAGGGCTTTGTGAAACTCTCCTTTTAGTATGGCTTCCTCGTTTTCCAGGAAGATCTCTACGGCTTCCGTGATCAGGGTATTGATGGCCAGTGCACGTAAATAGCTCAACCTGTCTGCCCGGGTCTGGAGGTTGTGGTATTTTTTGGTATTGATGGAATCCTTTACCAGTTTGATAAGATATTCCAGGGCATATTCTTCCTGAATAAGGCCCAAATTTATCCCGTCCTCAAAATCGATTATTGTGTAACAAATATCATCTGCCGCTTCTACGAGGAAAGCCAGGGGATGACGGTGAAAACTCGCATTTTTGGAACTTCCAGTGGCAATTAATCCCAACTCCCCGGCCACTTCTTTGAAAAATTCCTTTTCGCTTTGAAATACTCCAAATTTTTTATCTCCTATGCGGTTGGTAGGTTTATGCGGAAGGGATTCCTTCGGATACTTAATAAAAGCACCAAGAGTAGCATAAGAAAGCCGGATTCCCCCAGGGATTCCGGGCCGGTCTTCGGTAAGGATCTTAAAGCCGTTGGCATTACCTTCAAATTTGATGAGGTCCTGGTATTCTTCCGGAGTAAGTTGATCTTTAAACCGTTTCCCGTTGCCATAACTAAAGTATTCTCCTATGGCCTTTTCACCTGAATGTCCAAAAGGTGGATTCCCGATGTCGTGTGCCAGGGCGGCAGCGGCCACGATGGCCCCAAAATCGTTCATTTGATAACCGTGAATAGTGCGAAGGTGCGGATGTTTTTCCAGGATCTTTTGACCGGCCAGCCTTCCCAGGGAACGACCCACCACCGAAACCTCTAAACTATGTGTTAGCCGGGTGTGTACAAAATCGGTTTTTGAAAGAGGAATGACCTGGGTCTTATCTTGCAGGCTCCTGAAAGCTGAAGAGAAAATGATACGATCATAATCCACCTCGAAGCCCAACCGGGTTTCATTTTGTTCCTTTCGCAGCCTTTTATTTGTGTCTCCTGCCTTTTTTAAAGAGAGCAGTTGTTCCCAGTTCATCATGTTTAAAGAATTTTCAGCGGTTCCAAAAATAGCAAAAAAGGGAAGCCTTCTTTAAAAGCTTCCCTCTTTTGTTGTTCCGGAACTAAGTTGATCAACCTGAAAAATTACAGGTTAATGAAAAATTGTTCCAGGTCTTCTCTTTCCGGTAAGATGTCGTCAATTAAATGGAGGTCTTCAAAGACTGATAAATAATTGGGGGACGTTTGGATTTCTTCTTCTGAAAAAACAGTTACTGTTGCCATTTTGGGTTATTTAGATTTGTTAAGAGCCACACATTAAACAATCATCTCCTTCTGCTTCTTTTGATTGTGCAATCAATGCCCGAAGTTCATCGGGGGAGAGGGATGTTCCTTCGGGAGTGACAGGTTCGGTCTTTCCCGATAAGGTTTCCGCAGCTTTTTCTGGTGCTTTGGAAGCTTGCTGCGGTAAATCTTCCTTTTTATTCTCTTTAGTAAGAGTGAATTTTATAGCATCTACCGCGCTTTTCGTCCGCAGATAATACATTCCGGTTTTGAGTCCGCTCTTCCAGGCATAAAAATGCATGGAGGTAAGTTTGCTCATATTGGCATTTTCCATGAACAGGTTCAGGGATTGCGACTGGTCGATGAAATATCCCCTGTGCCGCGACATATCGATGATGTCTTTCATGCTGAGCTCCCAAACGGTTTTATAAAGTTCCTTTAGATCCTGCGGAATGATGTCGATATCCTGTACAGATCCGTTTGCTCTTAAAATAGCGTTTTTCACCTCATCATTCCATAAGTTGCGCTCAACCAGGTCTTCCAGCAGGTGTTTGTTCACCACGATGAATTCTCCCGAAAGTACACGGCGGGTGTAAATATTGGAAGTATAGGGCTCGAAGGCCTCGTTGTTTCCAAGTATTTGCGAAGTGGAAGCGGTTGGCATAGGAGCCACTAAAAGAGAGTTTCTTACTCCGTTTTTCAAGACCTGTTTTCTAAGTTTTGCCCAATCCCATCTGCCACTGAGGTCTTCGTCATTGATACCCCATAGATTGAATTGAAATTGTCCTTTGCTCATTGGCGAACCTTCATAAGTGGAATACGCTCCTTCTTCTTTGGCCATTTCCATCGATGCGCTTACTGCAGCAAAATACAGGGTTTCAAAGATCTCCTGATTAAGCTTTTTAGCTTCATCACTGGTAAACGGCATCCTTAGTTTGATAAAGGTATCTGCCAACCCCTGAACTCCAAGGCCTACCGGGCGGTGCCGAAAGTTTGAATTTTCAGCCTCTTTTACCGGGTAATAGTTGCGGTCAATGACCTTGTTCAGGTTACGGGTCACTCTTTTGGTGATCCTGAAGAGTTCTTTATGGTCGAATTCATCACCTTTAATGAACATCGGCAGGGCAATTGAAGCCAGGTTGCAAACCGCGACTTCATCTTCGCTGGTGTACTCCAGGATCTCGGTGCAAAGATTCGAGGAACGGATGGTTCCCAGGTTTTGTTGATTTGATTTTCGGTTAGCCGAATCTTTATACAGCATGTAAGGCGTTCCTGTCTCTATCTGTGATTCCAGGATCTTCTCCCACAGCTCCCGGGCTTTGATAGTTCTTCTTCCTTTGTTCTCTTCCTCATACTTCAGGTAAAGATCTTCAAATTCTTCTCCATGCTTGTTGTAAAGGTCCGGACATTCGTTAGGACACATCAAGGTCCATTTTCCATCTTCTTCCACGCGTTTCATGAACAGATCGGGGATCCACATGGCGTAGAACAGGTCGCGGGCACGCATTTCTTCTTTTCCGTGGTTCTTTTTCAGGTCCAGGAAATCGAAAATATCGGCATGCCAGGGTTCAACATAGATTGCAAAAGAACCCTTTCGTTTTCCACCGCCCTGGTCCACATATCTTGCGGTGTCGTTGAACACTCTGAGCATGGGCACGATGCCGTTGGAAGTCCCGTTCGTTCCGGAGATATAAGATCCCGTGGCGCGAACATTATGAATGGATAAACCAATTCCGCCGGCCGACTGACTGATCTTCGCTGTTTGCTTCAGTGTGTCGTAAATGCCATCAATGCTGTCATCCTGCATGGTCAACAGGAAACAAGAAGACATTTGAGGTTTTGGGGTTCCCGAATTAAAAAGTGTAGGGGTGGCATGCGTAAAATATTTTTTAGACATCAGCTCATAGGTCTCTATGGCCGCGTCAAGATCATCGGGATGAATTCCTACAGATACCCGCATCAACATATGCTGTGGACGTTCGGCGATCTTTCCGTTCAGTTTTAAAAGATAGGATCTTTCCAAAGTTTTGAACCCGAAGTAATCGTACTGGAAATCCCGGTTGTAGATAATGGTGGAATCCAGTCTTTCCTTGTTTTCCTGGATCACCTGGTAAACGTCATCGGCAAGAAGGGGGGCTTTCTCACCGGTGCGGGGATTGACATACTCGTACAGGTCTGTCATCACCTCAGAAAATGTCTTTTTTGTGTTTTTATGCAGGTTTGAAACCGAAATGCGTGCAGCAAGTTTGGCGTAATCGGGATGCGCGGTGGTCATAGTCGCAGCGATCTCTGCCGCCAGGTTATCCAATTCGCTGGTGGTTACCCCATCATATAAGCCTTCTATCACTCTCATGGCCACCTTCACCGGGTCAACCAGCTCATTAAGACCATAACACAACTTTCTTACACGGGCCGTGATCTTGTCGAACATGATAGGTTCTTTGCGGCCGTCTCGTTTCTCTACATACATAATATTCTTTTTACGTTAGTTCCGGTTCATTATGGAATAGAGGATCCCTGCAGGTTAAAATAAACCCGGAAATATTTTAATTTATTATTGGAAAACAACACCACGCTGGGGGACGCGGCATTGTTTCAAGGTGTTTTAGAAATCGGCGTCGAAACTGATCTTGTCAGATTCTTTATCCTTGTTCATCACTCCTGCTTTTTGGTATTCTCCAACCCTTTTTTCAAAGAAGTTGGTTTTACCTTGCAGGTTGATCATATCCATGAAATCAAACGGATTGGCTGTTCCAAATTCCTTTTCACATTCCAGCTCTACCAGCAATCTATCGGTGACGAACTCGAGATATTGGGTCATTAGTTTGGCGTTCATGCCAATCAAACTTACTGGCAGGGATTCTGTGATGAATTCCCTCTCAATATTTAATGCGTCCACAAGAATCTCGCGAATTCGCTCTTTTGGCACTTTGTTTATCAGGTGGTTGTTGTGCAGGTGCACGGCAAAGTCGCAGTGCACACCTTCATCTCTTGAAATAAGTTCGTTGGAGAAGGTAAGCCCGGGCATCAATCCGCGTTTTTTAAGCCAGAAGATGGAGCAGAAAGCTCCCGAAAAGAAGATCCCTTCCACCGCCGCAAAGGCGATCAGCCTTTCTGCAAAAGAATCAGATTCGATCCATTTTAAGGCCCATTGCGCTTTTTTCTGAATGGCAGGGAACACTTCTATGGCTTTAAAAAGCTGATCTTTTTCCTTCTCGTCTTTCACATAGGTATCTATGAGCAGGGAGTAAGTTTCTGAATGGATGTTCTCCATCATGATCTGGAAGCCGTAAAAGAATTTCGCTTCGGAATATTGCACTTCATTGACGAAGTTTTCAGCCAGGTTTTCATTCACAATTCCATCAGATGCGGCAAAGAATGCCAGAATGTGTTTGATGAAATACCGCTCATCTGAAGTCAGTTTCTGGCTCCAGTCAGTAAGGTCCTGGTGCAGGTCAATTTCTTCTGCTGTCCAGAAGCTGGCTTCCATTTTTTTATACCAGTCCCAAATATCGTGGTGTTTTATGGGGAAGATGACAAAGCGATCTTTGTTTTCCTGCAAAATGGGCTCTACCTGGGACATGTTTTCAATGATTTTATTAATTAATTGGTTAGTTGGTTAACAAATATTGGAAAATCAGGCAGATATATAAAGGCAGCGGGAGAAACGTTTTCAACAAAGTTTTCAACACGGCGGCTCCGCAGTGTTATTGACTTTGTGTTAAATATTATATCCAAGTATTTGAGGTGCAGGTAGTTATAACCTGTTAATAAATTTAAGAATAGGAAAATGAACAATTGGAACGGCAGGAGGAGCCTCAGGTCTTTTTAATTAAGAATGGGTTAGAGAAGTTAAGGTTCAGGAATTCAAATAATTGTAGAAATTTAAGGGGAAGAATTACAATCAAGAATAAAAAATGAGGCTGTCTAAAAAGTAAGGTATACCTCAACCTGAATTTAATTCAGGATCTCAACTAATGAAAAATCTACTTCAATTAGAAGTTCCCGAAACGTCGGGACAGCTTGACGAAATACGCTTTTTTTAGACAGCCTCTATATATTTTCCTGAATCAAATTGAAAATCTGATTTCAGGATCACCTATATTTTGACAAACTCCACCCGGCGATTATTGGCTTTTCCTTCGGGACTGTTATTATCGGCCACGGGAATGGTTTCTCCTAAGCCTTTTATTTGCATTCTTTCGGCATCGATTCCAAGGGAGGCAAGGGCCTCCCTTACAGACTGTGCTCTTTGTTCGCTGAGTTGCAGGTTGTAATTGTTATCCCCGTCACTGTCTGTATGACCTTCGATGCTGAATTTCAACTCAGGATGCTCTTTCATCATTTTAGCTATTTCGTTGATAACTCCCATAGATTCCGGCTTGAGACTGGCTTTATTCACGTCGAAAAGGATTCCGCGAGTAACGAATTTTCCGTCTGCCATGACACGGTCGTAAAGGTCTTTTCCTCCCTTGGCAATTCTAACATTCTTGATTGCCCTCACTTCAGTTTCATCTTTATATGTATGAGCTTCAATGCTCACCATTTCGGGATATAGTTCAATGTTCGGTATATTCAGAACTCGTTCTTCATCTATAAATACTTTTAATGCACGTTGATTATAGGAAACCGCGATATGTTTCCAGCCCGGCAGGCCTTCCGGTTTATTGCCGCCAAAGTTATCATAGGTCTTATCCATCCGGTTTGGCCCTTCAATGACCTTGATATATGCGCCGTTGGCTCTCACTTGCAACGGGTGAAGAATGTCCTGATTTATCTTTGCAGAGCCGTTGGAACCGGGGTAAAAACGAAGATTATATTGCTGCCAGCTTACCACGTTATCATTGAAATAGGCGTCAAATTCAATGGTAAAGACCTCCGGCAGATACTTTGACTCCTTCATTAGTGGAGCAATTATGGCATTTTTTTCAAAAACGATCACCGGCTGTCCATCGAGGGATGCGTTTTCTGCACTGCCCTTAAGAAGGTCCCACCTCGAGGGAAACTCCCCGTTCTCCTCCCTTGAAAGGTCATCTTCAAAAATGATCTCATCTCCGGGAACAA
>CAZNFK010000066.1:0-12632 GCA_964572365.1 uncultured Flavobacteriaceae bacterium
GCAGTATCCAAGACCGTAAAAACAGGGGTTGGATTAGGATTGGCCGTGATCTTCGTACTTTCGATCACTGTGCCTATAAACTTCTTACTGGATCAATACCTTTTAAGACCGGGAGCTTTAACCTGGTTAGGAGAAGAATATGCCACTATTGACCTTAGCTTTTTAAGTTTCATCATGTTCATCGCGGTTATCGCGGCCATGGTGCAGTTAGTGGAAATGGTTGTAGAAAAATTCGCGCCGGCACTTTACGGGGCTCTTGGAATCTTCCTTCCTTTGATCGCGGTAAACTGTGCCATCCTTGGAGGATCGCTCTTTATGCAGCAAAAGGATTTTGCCGGGATAGGCGAAGCGGCCACTTATGGTTTCGGAAGTGGAATAGGATGGTTCCTGGCTATTTTGGGAATCGCTGCCATTCGTGAAAAGATCGCTTACTCAAATGTGCCTGCACCTTTAAAAGGGCTTGGTATCACTTTTATCATTACCGGATTAATGGCCTTAGGGTTCATGAGTTTTATGGGAATCAAATTATAGAGAGAAGCAATGGAAGTAATTATAGCAAGTGTAATTGTATTTTTAGTATTGATCCTTATCCTGGTGGCCATCTTATTGGGAGCCAAGGCTAAGCTGATCCCTTCCGGACCGGTTACGATCAATATTAACGGAGAAAAAGATTTGGAAGTAGGTTCCGGTGGAACATTGCTTTCAACACTGGGGGAAAACAAGTTGTTCCTGCCTTCTGCCTGTGGTGGTGGTGGAACCTGTATCCAGTGTAAATGTATAGTTTCTGAAGGTGGGGGAACTATCCTGCCTACAGAGGAGCCACACTTTACCCGTAAAGAGATCGCCGATGGGTGGCGTCTTGGTTGCCAGGTGAAAGTGAAGCAGGATATGAAGATCCAGATCCCGGAAGAGATCTTCGGGATCAAAAAATGGGAAGCTACCGTGGTGAGTAACTACAACGTGGCGTCGTTCATCAAGGAATTCGTTGTTGAAATTCCTGAGGATATGGACTACAAAGCTGGAGGTTATATCCAGATCGAAATCCCGAAATGTGAAGTGAAGTATGAGGAAATGGATATTACTGCGCATCCTGAAGAACACCCGGGAGAGCCAGATAAATTCAAATTAGAGTGGGACAAATTCAACCTTTGGCCGCTTGTAATGAAGAATCCAGATGTTGTGGAAAGAGCTTACTCAATGGCTTCTTACCCAGCCGAAGGAAGAAGGATCATGCTTAACGTTCGTGTGGCCACTCCGCCATGGGATCGCGCAAAGAATGATTGGATGGCTGTAAACCCTGGTATCGCTTCTTCTTATATTTTCAACTGTAAAGAGGGTGATAAAGTGACCATCTCAGGACCTTTTGGAGAGTTCTTTATCAATCATTCAGATGCCGAAATGTTGTACGTGGGTGGTGGTGCCGGAATGGCTCCAATGCGTTCGCACCTGTATCACCTCTTCAGAACTTTAAAGACCGATAGGAAAGTGACTTACTGGTACGGTGGTCGTTCTAAGCGTGAATTGTTCTATACCGAACACTTCAGGGCGTTGGAAAGAGACTTCCCGAACTTCAAGTTCTACATCGCTTTGTCTGAGCCTTTAGAGGAAGATAACTGGAAAGTTAAAGACGGAATTGAAGGTGAAGGTGACGGATTCGTAGGATTCATTCACCAGGTGGTGATCGACAACTACCTGAGCCTTCATGATGAGCCCGAAGAAATAGAATTCTACTTCTGTGGACCTCCGTTGATGAACAAGGCCGTGGAGAAAATGGCCGAAGACTTTGGTGTACCGCCAGAGAACGTGAGATTCGATGACTTTGGAGGATAAGATCCTTCAAAAATATAACAGGAACAGCCGTCTTTTTGACGGCTGTTTTTTTTTACAAGTCATCCTGAATTTATTTCAGACTCTGAATGGATGAGATCAAAAGATGGATTTATAAAAGCTGATTTTTACTCCCTCTTCAGAAAAGTAAATCTACCGCAGCTTTTTTGAACATCGGTAATAAAGCGTAAATTTGTACTATGCCAAAACTTACAGATCAGGAACTGCACAACCTCGCCATGAACATCGTGGGGAAAGACCTTGAAGACCAGGGATACGAATTCCTGGGGGTCAACAGTGAATTTAAGAAAGACCCTCAATTCGTCGCTTTGAAGAACAAGAAGCTGCATTTTGTGATCGTGAGGGCCATTGAGTATCCCCATGATCCTAAGGAGATCCCATATATATTCCTTGAATCTGTAAAGCAGCATGCGCTAAAATTTGATGCGAAAACATACTATGCCGGGGTGGGCTTAGCCAATTCCAAAGATTATGAACTTCCTGTTTCCACCTCAGATGATTATGTGGTTAACTATGCCGGCCTGCAAGAGATCTAAACCATGAAGAAATATCCCTTTTTTCACATTTTTATTTTTACCATACTTTCAGGCCTGATATTTTCCTGCAGTTCAGGGCCTAAGGCTCAGTCGATCGCCGGAGAGGCGCTGGGTACCAGTTACCATATAAAATATTATTCCGAAGAAGATATTCCCATAGAGAAGGCTCTTGATTCCATTTTTGAGAGGGTAAATCAATCCATGAGCACCTACAGGGAAAACTCTGACATTTCCCGGATCAACAGGGGAGATTCTCTTGTCAAGATAGACACCCTGTTCAGGAAAGTTTTTGAGCTTTCAGAAAAGGTGTATTCAGAAAGCGAAGGGTATTTTGATCCTACGGTTGGGAATCTTGTCAATTTCTACGGATTCGGTCCTGAGCGCAGGGAACAGGTGGTGGATACGGCGAAGGTAGATTCGCTCATGAAATATGTTGGTTTGAACAAGATCAGCCTGACAGCTGATGGTAGGGTGAAAAGTACAGCTTCTGCTGTGTATCTTGATTTCAATGCCATCGCCAAAGGATATGCTATAGATCTGATAGGTCACTATTTAGCCTCCAAAGAAGTAAAGAATTACCTGGTTGAGCTTGGCGGGGAGCTTTTGGCTAAAGGTGAAAATCTTGAAAAAGGTTCTGCCTGGACGGTAGGAATTGATGATCCCGAGCAACAGGAAGGGGAGCGGACCCTCACCGCTGCAGTTAAGCTGAATGATCGCGCCATGGCCACTTCAGGTAATTACCGAAAAAACAGGATTGATCCCGTATCCGGCAAAATGTACGTTCATACCATTAATCCGCTCACGGGATATGCCGAAAAAAGCGATGTGCTAAGCGCCTCTGTCCTGGCGGAAAATTGCGCGCTTGCAGATGCTTATGCCACGGCTTTCATGGCTATGGGGCTGGAACGTTCAAAGAAAATGCTTTCAAAAATTGAAAAGGTAGATGCCTTTATCATTTACGCGAAAGAAAATGGGGAGCTGGGACGCTTTGTCACTCCGGGTTTTGAGGAAGTTTTGGTAGAGCTTTAAATCTCCTTTTTGGCGACGGGAATGATCTCTCCTTTTGCCAGCCTGTATCTTTCTACCATCGCAGGTAACATCTTTGAAGTGAGATCTACTTCCTCTACTTTAAAACCAACCGACCTCAGCTTGTCGAAGTAATCCCTGCCGTAAACCCGCACATGATCGTACTGCCCAAAGATCTTTGCCCGCTCTTTAGGATCTGTGATCGAATCGTCCTCAAACGTCTTCGCGCGCTTCAGGTCCTGGGGAATTTGCAGAATGGCTGTTCCTCCAGGTGCAAGGATCCTGTACAATTCCTGCATCGCTTTCCGGTCTTCGGGAATATGTTCCAAAACATGATTGCACAGGATGAAATCAAATGAATTGTCTTCAAATGGGAGATCGCAGATATCCGCTTTTACATCGGCTAACGGGGATTCAAGATCTGTTGTAGTATAATCGAGGTTATCGAGTTTTCTGAAGCGGCTGTAAAAAGCCTGTTCGGGTGCGAAATGCAGTACTTTATGGGGTTCTGTAAAGAAAGTGGTGTTCTCCTTTAAATAGAGCCATAAGAGACGATGTCTTTCCAGCGAAAGAGTAGAGGGGGAGAGCACATTTTCCCGCTGGTGTTCATAGCCGTAAGGTAGAAACTTCCTGAAGCTTTTTCCGTCGATGGGATCGGTGTACCTGTTGCCTTTTAAACTAAGCAGTAAAAAAGGTTTGGCGAAATAACTTAATCTTATCAGGATCGGCCGCGGGATGCGGTTCAGGAAAAATTTAAAGGCTTTTTTGATCATACCTTGATGTCGCCCCAGTTTTCTCCCGATTTAATACGGTAAAGTTGCATTTCTGAAACCCCGAACTGCTTAGCCAAAACTCTGATGCGGGTTTTGCGCTTTGGGTCCAGCAGTTTCTTCTTGAGGATCACTGCCTGGGCATAGGTTAGCTTGGAATAACATTTAATGGTGCCCCGGCGGCGCTTTATCTTGTTCTCTTTTACCTGCGGATTCTCCTGCTGGTGTGCCACCCATTCATCTTTATTGGTCCAGGCCAGGTTGTCTGCCCGGTTTTCGGTCTTGTTGTAGTTAAGGTGGATAACATACTGGTCGTCCTCTTTCTTTTTCAGAAAAAGCTCGGCAACCACCCGGTGAATGTAGCAGGCTTGTTTTTTTCCGTTTTTCAAATTCGCGACAAAGGTGAGGAAACCCTGGGATTTTCCGCCTTTAAGCAATTCCCCTTTGGGATTCTTGACATAACTGATGACCCTTCCGTAGTTGGAGACCTGGTAACGGAATCTATCCTGCCAGGTTTCCTTGTGGTAAGGTTTCCATCTTTCCTGTCGAAAATTTTTAATCATTAAAGTCAATGCTTTTCGCCCGGAATTCGTCTTCCTCATCACTGCTGATGCCAAGGGCGTCATAAATGTAATGAAAAGTTGACAATAGTTCGGGTTTGCCGTCTACCAATGCCACATCGTGTTCAAAATGCGCGCTGGGTTTATTATCGGCGGTAAGAATGGTCCAGCCATCCTTCAGTTGTTTGATACGATGAGTACCGGCGTTGATCATTGGTTCGATGGCTACCACCATGCCTTCCACGAATTTCTTTCCCCGACCTCTTTTTCCGTAGTTAGGCATCTCGGGGTCTTCGTGCATTTTTTCTCCCAGCCCGTGGCCCACCAGTTCCCGCACTACGCCAAAACCATGTTTCTCTGCATACTGCTGAATGGCAAAGCCAACATCTCCAACACGATTCCCTGCCTTGAATTCCCTGATCCCTACATAGAGAGATTCCTTAGTAACCTTCAGTAGTTTCTCGGTTTCGGCATCTATTTGTCCAACAGGAAACGTATAGGCATGATCGCCGTAAAAGCCGTTCTTTTTTGCCCCGCAGTCAATAGATATGATATCGCCTTCCTCAAGAGGTTTGTCGTTGGGAATACCGTGTACCACCTGCGCGTTGGGGCTCATGCAAAGCGTGTTGGGAAAATCATACATTCCTAAAAACCCGGGTTCTGCGCCGTGATCGCGAATGAACTCTTCTGCCAGTTTATCCAGGTGCAGGGTGGTCGCCCCCGGTTTCACTTCGGCTGCAAGCATTCCCAGGGTTTTGGAAACGATCAACGCGCTTTCCCTCATTAATTCTATCTCTTCTCTTGTCTTAGGTATGATCATTATATTTTTTTAAGAATGTTTAAAAGCCCTTTCTTTTTCTGCGGAAGGGCGGGTGCCTCGGGTCGTGAGTTCGTCAGTTGATGGTAAACTTCACCCCATGGAGGTAGTCCGTTGATATTTCGGTCATCTATAAAAAGATCGGCAAGGATCTTCCTGCTTATTCCTTCTTCGTATTCTTCTTCGGGGTAACTGCGGTTTACGGCATAGAATTCAATGCCTTTGCTCTCACAGAATTCTACGGCTTCTTCCAGTTTTACTCCGCTGCGATAGGTCCACAAGATGAGCTGGTGCCCTTCCTGTTGCAGTTTTTTTAAGGTTTCGAACGCGAATAGAATGGGTTTTCCAATTTCCGGATACCGGTTCTCCACCAGGGTACCGTCAAAATCTACCGCTATGGTCAATAATTTTGGCATGCTGCAAAAATAAAAAGAATAGAAGAATTATACCATTTTTGAAAGGTTTCCGGTTTTCCCGGTAACCTGGCCAAAATGTTCTTACTCATACGGATTATGGTACTCTTTCCCTGAGACTATGGCTGCGATATCTTTTTCCAGGCTTACCTGCGGGTATTCCACGAAGCGATTGACCTCTTTCCCGTTCTTGTAAAAAATGATCGTGGGCACATACACCACGTCATATTCTTTTTGCAGATCGTTCGGAAGGGTTTTATCCTCTTCCACGGCCTTCATTTCCAGGTTATCCATGTCAAAATCGCTGAGTTCAAGCAGTTTCAGGAAATGAGGTACCTGTAACTGACTGTCGGAACACCAGGTGCCCATGAACAGCTTTATCTCGTAATCGTTGATGTTGTTTTTGATCGTTTCCAAAGCTTCCGGTGCCGGTTCGTAGGAAGTATAGTTCGATTCGAACCAGGTATCATGAGGCGCCTCCTGCAGATCGTTTTTTGTTATAGTGCCCACCAGAATATCATTCTGATCTTCTGCTGCAGGAGCAGGAACGGTGGTCACTTCTTCAGTTTCAGTTTTATTTTGAGAGGTGCTTCCGCAGTTAACAGCAGTAAGTACAGCCAAAGAATATATTATGAATTTCATCAAATAAGTGGATTTTGAGTCATTAATTCCGGTTTTTCAATGCCCATAAGTTTAAGAATGGTGGGGGCGATGTCTCCCAGGGTTCCGTCCTGAATGGCTTTTACATCCTTGTCTACCAGGATGCACGGCACCGGATTGGTCGTATGGGCGGTGTTGGGGCTGCCATCGGGATTGATCATGGTCTCACTGTTTCCGTGGTCGGCAATGACCAACACCGAGTAATCATTTTCAATTGCGGCCTCTATAACATCTTTTGCGCATTTGTCCACCGTTTCACAGGCCTTTACGGCCGCTTCGAAATCCCCGGTATGACCCACCATATCGGGATTGGCAAAATTGAGACAGATAAAATCAGCCGATTTCTTTTTGATCTCGGGCACGATGGCATCCCTTACTTCATACGCGCTCATTTCGGGTTGCAGGTCATAGGTCGCCACCTTTGGGGAATTGATCATGATCCTTCTTTCTCCTTTGAACGGTTTTTCCCTTCCTCCGGAAAAGAAAAAGGTCACATGTGGATATTTTTCGGTTTCCGCGATCCTTATCTGCGTTTTACCGGCCCGTTCCAGGACTTCTCCCAAAGTAGCTTTGATATCTTCTTTGCTATAGACCACATTGATATTTTTGAAAGTTTCATCGTAACGGGTCATGGTAACATAGTAGAGTGGCAGTTTTTCCATCTCGTAATCGGGAAAGTCCTGCTGCGACAAAGCCTGCGTGAGCTGCCTGCCACGGTCTGTCCTGAAGTTGAAAAAGATCACCACTTCCTCTTTTTTAAGGGTGGCTACAGGATTGCCGTTATCATCGGTAAGTACAATTGGTTTGATGAATTCATCTGAAACTTCGTTGTCATAGCTTTTTTGGATGGCTTGCAGGGCATCGGTAGCTTTTTCACCTTTTCCTTTAACGATAAGATCATAGGCGAGTTTCGTCCTTTCCCAGCGTTTATCACGATCCATGGCATAATACCGGCCAATGATGGAAGCCAGTTTGGAATTGGTTTTCTTCAGGTGTTCCTGCAGGTCTTCAATGAAACCTTTTCCGGAGTAAGGATCAACGTCTCTCCCGTCTGTAAAGGCATGTACGTATTTGTCTTTTATTCCGAATTCTTCCGCAGCTGTCAACAGCCCTTTGAGATGTTTGATGTGGGAATGCACCCCGCCATCACTCACCAGTCCCATAAAATGAATGGGTTTATTGTTCTTTTTGGCATAGTCGAAAGCCTGTTCCAGTACAGGTTCACTGCCCAGAGAATTCTTGTCAACGGCCATATTGATCTTTGCCAGGTCCTGGTACACAATGCGTCCGGCCCCTAAATTCATATGTCCTACTTCACTGTTCCCCATTTGTCCTTCGGGCAAGCCCACATTCATTCCGTCGGTGCGCAAGCGACTGTTAGGATACTTTTCAAATAAAGAATCGATGAAGGGGGTATTAGCCTTGGCGACTGCAGAAACAGCCTCGTCCTGGCTGATTCCCCACCCGTCCAGGATCATGAGAATTACTTTCTTGTCCATGGTGAAAATTTATTTCCGTAAAGATAGGAAATACAGATTTTGGGTACAGGCCGCGGCCCTATAAAGTTTTTAGAAAATGGTTTCCTAAATTTTTAACAACGTATTTCAGTTTTCTTATACAATAATTTGAAGTTTAAGGAGTTATTGATTAAGTTGCGCCATCTTTTAAAATACTGATATATATTGAATTAGCGGCCTAAAATGGCATTTTGGTATGACTCTTGAACAATATATAGCCCTTAACTAAAATTAACATAACAGTATGATAAACAAAATCTTGATCCTTTCGACTTTTCTAACTGCATCCCTTGCATTTACCCCCAATACCTTAAGTAATTCTTCAATTGCCGCTGCTAAAGTGGAAACTTCCGAAGAAACCTCTGCAGATCCTGCTTTGTCTGCTGAAGAGGAGATCAACCTTTTGTATGATAAGTTTAGCTCGGTAAATACCACCATGCCTTCCCGTGTGGCGTTTACAAACGGGATCCTTGGGTACCAGAAGCTGGAGGAAGAGAACAAGATCAAAAAGCAGATCCTTACCATTGTTGATTTTGGACTTAAATCCACCGAAAAAAGAATGTGGATACTTGATATGAGCACTCAAAAAGTGCTTTATAACACCTATGTTTCCCACGGAAAAAATACCGGTGGTGATAAAGCGACCAAATTCTCAAATACCCCCAATTCCTTCCAGAGTTCCCTTGGTTTTTATGTTACCGCGGAAACGTACTACGGAAAGAACGGACTTTCCCTCTTCATCGATGGAATGGAAGAAGGTTTTAACAGCAATGCCCGCGATCGATATGTCGTGATCCACGGGGCAGATTATGCCACGAAGGATTTCATCAACCGCGCCGGAAGATTAGGAAGAAGCTATGGATGTCCTGCAGTGCCAACAAAAGTTTCCAAAGAGATCATCAATAAGATCAAAGGACAGTCGGTGCTTTTCATCTACCACCCTAATAAAGAATATTTGGAGAAATCAGAGTTTTTAAACCCGGCAATGGCGGTTTAATCACTCTTTAGCAGACGGTTGTAGATCTCTTTGTCCCGTCTGTAAACATCTTCAGTAAATACTGTTTTACCACCGGCCCGCCAGGCAGTCCAGTAGAAATGATGGACCTGGATGGGCCGGTTTATTTTTACCTGAATTGTTTTGCCCGAGGCGATGGTTTCCCTGATCTTTTCCTCGTTCCAATCCTCCTGGTCACGCAGCACATAACCCGATAGATCAACCGCATTTTCAACTCTTACGCAGCCCGAACTCTCTGCCCGCTGATTTTGACTGAACAAGTTTTGTGCGGGAGTGTCGTGCAGGTAAATAAGGTATTGGTTAGGGTAAATGATCTTAACCTGCCCTAAAGGATTTGACGGGCCTGCCCTCTGAACAATGGTGTAAGACTTGGCCTTGGGGCTGCTCCAATCAATTTTTTGAGGGTCAAGCAAAGTTCCGTCTCTGCTGTAAACCTTCATGTTTTTACTGGAGAGGTAAGACGGATCTCTGGAGACTTTAGGAATAATGTCTTTGGCCTTTATGGTGGGCGGGATCGTCCAGGTGGGATTGATCACCACATATTGCAGCGTATCTGTAAAAACAGGGGTTTGCCGTGATCGGGTTCCCGCGATGACATTGTGCGTCCTTACCGTATCCCCGTCTTTTACAACCGCAAGTTTGAACTGCGGAATATTGATGAGAATATAATGTTCGCCCAGGTCACGAGGATACCAGCGCCACCTTTCCAGGTTGGCCAGGATCTGGTTATATCTTTGGTCGGCCGTCATGTTCAGTTCGGCTATGGTGGAATTACCAATGATCCCATCTACCTGTAATCCTTTTTCCTTCTGAAATTTTTTGACAGCTTCCTGTAATCCTTCATTATACATGCTGTCGGTAATATTTTCTGAAACCAGTCCCAATTCCTGAAGCCGCTTGGCTATGGCAGGAAGACGTTCGTCTTTTTGTCCGGACTTAATATAATCTCCTTCTTCTATTTTAGTTAAAGATTCTTCTTTTTCCTTAAGTTCAGCATATTCCTGAAGCGAAACTTTCAGGTCCCGGTAGACCTGGTGGGAAGGCTTCAGGCTTTCTATAGCTTCGGAAATATTTCCGTTTTCCAGGCTCTCCTGAAGCAATTGCAAAAGATCCTTCTTTTGGCGCGCCACTCCCCAATGCTCGTAGAGGTCTTCGGGATTGAGCTTGCCGTAATAAAGATCATGCCCGTACTTAAAAAAGGCTTCGGTCATCAAGATGTCCAACACTGCCACTTCAGATTCCTTCAGGTTTGCAGAATTTTCGATAAGTTCCCGGAGTTCATCGCTGTAGTAATCCTTCAGAAAAAGTCCTTCAGAACCCACTTTTTGAAGCTCATCAAGAAAAGCTGTTCTGACTTCCGGTTTGCTCCAGGCCGGAGCATGATTACGGTCTGCATAGAATCCGGCTGTTTCTGTATCCTTCCATCTCCTGGAGATCTCATCGCTGATCGCTTCGGAAGTGGTTTCAAGTTCAGATCCAGAAGCTTCTTCCAGGATCTCTTCGGAAGAATTTTCCGTAGAACTTTCCCCGGGTCCTGATGACCGTTCGCTCATCGAAAAATTGTCGCAAGACAGTATCAGACCGAAAGCAGCCAGCAATAATAGAATATATTTGAAATGAAATTTCATTAGTAGGGCTTTTTACAGAAGGTTTTTGTACATCACAACGTGAAGGCACACATTAGGGATCATGAATAATTCACCCTTCGTTTGGTAACCATATTTGCGGTAAAAATCAATAGCCGATTCCCGGGCATTGAACCAAAGCAAAAGTTTAGCATATTCCCGCACGAGCTCCTTTTCCCCCTGCAGGAGGAGTTTTTCTCCCAGTTTTCTGTTCCTGTATTCTGGTAATACGGCCATTCCTCGCAATTGGAACTGAACAGGATCTTCAAAGTTGGAATGGCGGTTTTTCATGAAGCTGGCTACTCCCACCAGACGATTATCCATAAAGGCACCAAGATGCAATGTACCGGGTGAAGTATCTCCTTCAAAAATGCATTCTGCGGCAGGTCTACCCGGTCGTAGCACGGGTTGACGCACGGGGTAGCATTCATCGGCTGTTATGCGAAGAATAGTGGGGGAGCTATTAGTAAGAGGGTTTTTCAAATCTTAATTCTGCGTTGCCTGCACTTCTCGGTATTCCTCATGCCGTTCAAACTGTTTGGCCGCATATTCGCATAAGGGATCTATTTTGATGTCATTCTCTCGGGCGTAATCCACGCTGTGTTTGACAAGGGAACTGGCCAGGCCTTCTCCGGTATGTTCGGGCTCTGTTTCAGTATGATCCAGTGTCATTATATTGTTGTCATTCATCGTGTAAGTGAGCTCGGCGATGATATCATCCTCCTTTTCGATAAAGAACATTCCTTTTCCTTCGGTCTCCTTCTGTTTAATATCGTACTTCATTACTTGTGTTTTTTAATTACATCGTCCACGATCCCGTATTCTAAAGATTCTTTGGCGTCCATCCAGTAATCACGGTTAAAATCTTTCAGGACCCTTTCATAATCCTGGCCACAGTTTTTGGCCAGGATCTTTGCGCTCAGGTCTTTGATCTTGAGGATCTCGGTAGCCTGTATCTCAATGTTGGAAGCCTGTCCCTGTGCGCCGCCGCTTGGCTGGTGGATCATCACCTTGGCGTGCGGCTGAATGAACCTGTGGCCTTTAGCCCCTGCAGATAGCAGGATGGAAGCCATGGAGGCCGCGATCCCGGTACAGATAGTTGACACCGGGCTGTTGAGGGAAAGCATAGTGTCATAGATCGCAAAACCTGCAGTGACATAACCTCCCGGGCTGCTTATATAGAACTGGATCTCTTCGTTCCCGGTTGAGTCCAGGAAGAGCATCCGTTCAATAAGATGTTTGGCAGCTTTATCATCGATCATTCCCCAAAGGAAGATCTTTCTCTCGCTTAAGAGCGAGCGGTCAATAATATCCTGAAGTTTTCCGCGATTTTCTTTGTTGTCCATTTTATTTTTTTCTGAGATCGTTCAGCTAAAAATATGACTATTTTTGCGGAAAAGTCACGTATGGAGCTTGCATTTAACAAGATTTTAAAAAGCCAAATCCCGCAGATCCTTCCGCTGGTACAGCGGTTGATGGAAAACCAGTTTCCCGATGAGATCCTGCAGCAGCGATTCGAAGAGATGTTCACCCAGAACTATGAATGCTTCGGAATTTACCTGGACGACCAATTGATCGGGGTATTTGGCATGTGGTTCATGACCCGGCATTACGCCGGCAGGTCTTGCGAACCCGATCATATCTATATAGAAGAAGCTTACCGTAACCAGGGAGTGGGGAAGAAGTTGTTTGAGTTCATTTATTCCTATGCCAGGGAAAAAGGATGTGAAACCTCAGAACTAAATAGTTACGTGCACAACTTTAAAAGTCACAAATTCTACCTCAATGAGGACTATGTGATCAAAGGGTATCATTTTTTAAAAAAGCTATAATTTTTTTTGAGGG
>CAZNFK010000067.1:0-12488 GCA_964572365.1 uncultured Flavobacteriaceae bacterium
CACCGGAAAACTGTCCAGTTGCCGAATTTCTTTTTTATAGGAAGAGGGGAGGATGATTTCTTTCAGAAGCCAGTCTGCCTTCATGCTGCGGAAGATCTTGTAAATTAAGAGCAGAGGTTTTAAAACTGAAAATGTTCGAAGATGAAGAAGTTGACGTGCTTTTTCTGGTACCACCAGGATCTGGGCTTCCAGGAGTAGTCGGTACCGCACCAAACCCAGATGTTTTCGATATTGCCTGAAAAGATCTTTAGTATTATCCCCGTTCTGTAGATCTTTCTGCAGGTGTGAATACCGCATTCTATAGAAGCTTTCAAGATCTTCAGGTAACCCTTTCAGATTCATCTGTTGACCCACGCGGATAAAAACATCCAGAACTTCCTTTTTTTCGGAAGTCTTTAAAGGTCGCTCCAAAAGTTCGAAAGCCCTGATAGAGTAATCGATGAGCATAAAAAGCACATCCCTGTAAGCCCAGTCCGGAATTTTTGCGCCCCGCCTGGCCTCAACCGAAGCGTGAATGGCATTGATATTATCAATAGAACGAATGGCGGCCTGTTTTTCAGAAAATACAATGATCCGGGCATAGGAGACAGTAGAGAACAGCCTTCCCAGAGGATCGGCAGGTAACCGGCCGGTAAAGTAGAGCCAGTCCACCGCTTTGTTCAGGGCGAACTCTGCCGCTGCCCCTGCGAATATGAAGAGAATGGTGTCACTTTTTCCCCAAATTTCCCTGACGATCGAATCTTCGGCTACAAAATTTTCCTCTTGCATATTTATCAATATTAAAGTGAACCAATTATTTCAGTAGGACCAAATTAAGTACCATGAGCTGAAACTTTATTTAAAACCAAAGATGAATGGAAACAGGAATACCATCACGATAGTCCACACAAAATATACCGGCAGGTAATTGACTATTGACTTACCTACTTCGGCTATATTGATCTTATTTTTTACGCTTTTAAAAATGTGAAAAGCGACCACGAACAAATGGACCAGGATCAAAATATTTCCTCCCAGAACAGCTAAGCGATTAGGAGTGAACCCCCACTCAGAGATCCTGAAAATTATTGCTGAGAGCGCAATGACATTGACTAAAATGGTCACTAAAGAAAGCGGTAACAAAACATATTTATTCGAACCCAACCGGTCAACTTTAGAGCTTTCGGCAATAGAGAAAAAGATGAGGGCCATCACCCCGATAAGCAGGATATTAAAAAGGATGAGAAAATCTCTGTCGGTATACGGATCTTTTCCGGAATAAAAAATGGCTCCAAGGTAGATGACTAGCATTACCAGCACCAGTGGGCTAAAGAGCCTGGCGATAAGCGGGGAGATCTTGTTCACCAGGTTAGGGTTGGTCTGCACCAGGTAAGTTGCAAGGATGGGAATGGCAGGCAGGGCAAAGATGACAAGATTTTGAAAATAGAAATCGGCGATTTGTAATCCTATCAGTTCAAAAAGCCCTATGGTGATCCCGGTAAGGATCATTCCGGCCAAAACGAGCATGGCGCACATGACCAGCAGATCTCCGTTGAAGCTGAGGAATTCCAGGCGTTTGCGATAATTCCGGAGATCGTCTCCCGTAAATGAAATTCCCAGTACCACCCATAAAAGCAAGGGCAAATGTATGCAGGCAAGAACCAGGGTGTCGCTCTGCAGGTCGCCGGGCAGAAGGTTTATGTAAAGCAAACTAATAGCCATGATGCCCGTGACAATAGCAGTTTTAATTCCCGACAGGTGATTTCGCTTGGCGAAAAAGAAGGTCAGGAAAGGGAATGTCAAGAAGGCGATATTCCGGGGATAAAAGAATTCTTCATCAATACCTGCAAGATCAGGAAGTTTGGCTAAAAACCCGGCAATGACCGCAACGATGAGCACAAACTTTCGATCCTTTGTTGATCCCCAGGAAACTTCGGAAGCTTCATAATGCAGGCGTTCATGCCAGAACTCCACGATAGGCCGGCCCCGGTATTTCGTGTAAATCGAGGAAAACTGTTGTTTGAACTCAGCTTTGTTAATACGGTAGAGCCTTTCCAACTCTGCTGGTGTGTCAAGGCCTGAAATAATTAAGTCACGCATTAGAATTGTTTTTTATTGACGATCAGCTCCCAGCAACAGGGGACCCAAAGATCCCTACAGCCAATTCGGCCCATACCAGGAACAAAACGATGAGGATGGCCCCTACAGCAATGAGCCTGTTCTTTGGACTTGATATCTTTCTTATCGCGAATTCAATGGCCAGTGCGGTGCCAAAAAGCAGTATACCCGCAACCAGGAAATCAAAAGCATTCCAGTCTACTTCATCGGTGAATTGCATGGCGATCAACGGGAGGAGTAATAAGGCTGCGGCTACTGAAAAAATGATCAAAGGTCTTGTTGTTTTCATAATGATAAAGTTTTAAGGTTTGTGTGCAATTTTAATTACTTTGAAATTCAAAGTGGATTGAGAAAAAAATATAGTCAAGTTTTTAAATGTTGTTGTTTCAATAAACTTTCAATAGCATCTATATGCTTCTGAAAATCTTCCCTTCCTTTTTTTGTGGCGCTGTAGCGGGTATTGGGTTTACGGTCTATAAATGATTTTTCCACTTTCACATAATCTTTCTTTTCCAGGGCCTTGATATGACTGGCGATGTTCCCGTCAGTCACTCCCAATAACTCTTTGAGAGTGGTGAAATCAGCGAATTCAGTCACCATTAAAACACTCATAATTCCAAGGCGAACCCGGTGATCAAAGGCCTTATTTATGTTGCTGATCAGGTTTTTCATCAGGCGATAGTTCTATCGTACTTCCTGTACATCCAGATGCCGTATACAATATGAAAAAGCCCGAAACCAATGGCCCAAAAATAGATTCCGAAGCCCAGGAACTGTGTGGCTATAAGTCCCAGTACAAGGTTGGCGTAACCAAGGCCTCTTAGGTCTCCGAAAGTATATTTGCTGGCTTGTATCAATGACAATCCGTAAAAAATGAGCATGGCCGGGGCGATAAGGCCAATAAGTTCATATTGTACCAGGACCAGGCAAAACAATCCGCCTGCGGTGAGAGGGGCGAAAAAGTTGATAAGCAATCTTTTCGTAGTGCTTTCCCAGATCTTTTGTCCGTTTCTGCCGGCTTTGCGGGTAGTGAGGAAAACGGCTGTGCCAAGGGCCAGTACCAGCACAACCCCAGCCACCAGGAACAGCTGCGATAACAATTCATCGCTGATGTTTGGATCGACAGAGTTCAGGTTCTCATTTTCCAGCAGGCTCCCGGCTACTACAGCGCCGACAATAGCATAGATCCCCGCGAATACTCCCGAAAGTCCGCTAAGGGAAATAAACCGGGAGGAGCGATTCATCAATTGTTTGATCTCGCTGATGTCCCGAAGATACTTTTCATTCTTCATTTTAAAGTACTTTGAAATACAAAGTAAAATAAAAAATTTCAATTTTTGATAAAAAGATTTTAAAAGTTTTTCTTCGGAAATTTCTCCTGATTGTTCGAATTTTGAAGCAAAGAAGAAATCATGAAAAAGCACCTATTTTTGATCCTTTTCCTTTTCTTGCAGGTAAACCTTCAAAGTCAGGAAATGGAAATAATGACCTATAACATAAGGTACCTCAATGAAACCGATGGCGAGAACAGCTGGTCCAAACGTAAAGGCCATCTCGCCAACCAGATAAAATTCTATGAACCGGGCATATTTGGGGTGCAGGAAGCAGTCTTGAAGCAGCTGCAGCATATAAAACAAAATCTCGACGACTATGAATATTTGGGAGAAGGCCGGGACGGTGGCGAAAAAGGGGAGTTCAGCGCGATCTTTTTTGATACCGGAAGATTTGAAAACATGGAGGAAGGAACCTTCTGGCTTTCGGAAACCCCGACTCAACCATCAATGGGCTGGGACGCTTCTTATCCACGGGTGTGTACCTATGCTAAATTCAGGGAAAAGAAATCTGGAAAGGAATTTTGGGTATTCAATACTCATTTCGACCATCAGGGGGTAGAGGCCAGGAATAAAAGCTCCCGAATGATCATTAAAAAGATGAAAGAGATCAATAAGCAGGGGCTGCCTGCTATTCTCATGGGCGACCTTAACCTGGAACCGGAGACAGAAGAAGTGAGGTTCCTCTCAGAGAAGATGAATGATTCCAAAGCCGTGGCCGATTTAATTTTTGGGCCTGAAGGGACCTTTAACGGATACAAATTCAATGAGCCGGTTGAGAGGCGAATTGATTATATTTTTCTTTCAGAAGGGGATTTCGAAGTATTAAAGTACGCAGTACTTTCAGATTCTAAAGACCTGAAATATCCATCAGATCATCTGCCGGTGTTCCTAAAGGTAAAACTGAAATAAGGATGACTTAAAAATTAAAAAACCGGCCGAAGCCGGTTTTTTTTATTTTCTCCTACATAGGTGGGGTAGGATTATCCGGGTCCTCTTTATCCCGGGATGTTCCCGGTGTTGGTGGCGGAGTTCTGCGGTCGCCAGGAAGATCGGTTCGCTTTGGACCGGGTTCTTCGGTTTTGGAAGCTTCAGATCTGAACTTTTTAATGATATCCCTGAAGTGCTCTCCCGCGGCTTCACGTCCACCAAGTCCGTAACTTAAAGCGACTGCTACGGCGATGGCTCCAAGGATCAATCCGAAGGCAAGTTCCACGATCTCGTTGGCAATTCCCATGGTTCTTAACGCTATCGCGATAAACAAGGCCAAAGCTGCCCATCTCACCACTCCGGCGATAAAATGGTTTTTGCCAGAGCGGGTCATGGTGTTGTAGATCAACAGGGAAATGTAATTACCTATTGCGAGGATCACAATTCCGAAGAGGATCTGCCCGGTAATTTCCAGGATATCGTGCAGGATCTCTGTGAGCCTTGAAAGCCCCAGGATCTCTACCGCGGTTATAATTCCGAAGAAGACCAGGAAGAAATAAATAAGATTGGCCACCAGTTTTGACAATGACTGGCCGGCTCCTATCATATTATGGATCTGGATCTTTTCCGCAGTACGGTCGAGTCCAAGACTTCTGAAAAGATCTTCAAGAAAATTAGCCAGGTATTTTCCACCCCATATAAATACTAAAAGAATAAGAGCAGCTATAACAATTTCCCCGATCATTTCGGTAAATCCATAGAGGATATCATTAGCGGGTTCAGAAATGGCATCCAGCTGCAGGGTATTGAAAGCCTGGATTAGGAAAGGAATGAAGATCACGATAAAAACGATCTTACGAAGTATGTCTACAAGTTTGTCAGTATCCTTGAACCCTGTTTTGTCAACCCACCGGTCAATGATACCACCTCCAATATGTATAAGATTTGCTACAAATTTAGCCAGTACGTAACCAATGAATGCAATTAAAACAGCTCCAATTAAATTGGGAATGAACAACAGGAATTCATTGATCATATTTTCAAGCGGAGTGAGCACTTCACTAATTCCCAGGATCTCGAGAACGATAAGCAGAACGATGATCATGATGAGGTAATAGAAGATATTGCCCACAAAAACATTGGTGTCTTCAATATTATCTCTTCCAAAAACCCTTTCATCCCAGGAAGTTTTCCGAAGCATTTTAACGATGAGGGCCTTTATGCCTTTTGCAATTAACCAGCCGATCAAAAGGACGATCAAGGCACCTAAAAGATCGGGTAAAAAATTGGCAATACGGTTGCCAATATCTTCAAGCTGAGTTTCCATTTTTTTTGGTTTTTTAAGAAAGTTAGTCTTTGAAGTTACTTTAAAAAGGCATTAATACACAGTTACTTAACAAGAGTTTAGAGAATTTTTTATTCCGGTGTTAATATTTATTTAAAACGAGAAATTGGAAGAGAATTTGCTTCAATTCAGTAATGGCAAGGGCTGAAGGAGAATGAAAAAAATCAACCGAACATTTGGAAAAATTTTTCAACAGCTGTTGGTTAATAACAATGTGGGGGCACTCAATTAAAAAATGAATAAATAAAATAACTTTATCCCTCCACTATTACAAACATAAATTAAACTGCCATGGTTGAAGAATTATTTAGTACTCAGACCTATACCTATGATGAGGTCTTAAAAGCATGCTTGAAATATTTCAAGAATGATGAACTCGCTGCCACTACCTGGATAAACAAGTATGCGGTAAAGGATAAAAGCGGGAAATTTCTGGAATTGACCCCAGATGATATGCATCACCGTATGGCAAAGGAATTTGCACGGGTAGAAGCAAAATATGCAGACAGGGCCGGGGATATTGAAAACCTGTCTGAGTATGGAAAGACTCGTGATGCTCTAACAGAGGAACGGATTTTTCAACTTTTCAAAGACTTTAAATACAGCATTCCCCAGGGAAGTGTCATGGCAGCGCTTGGGAATGATCAAATGATCGCATCACTATCAAATTGTGTGGTGGTGCCGCCGGTCTATGATTCTTACGGCGGAATTCTTTACACTGATCAACAACTGGTGCAACTTTTCAAAAGACGTTGTGGGGTGGGGGTAGACCTTTCGGGTCTTCGTCCTAAGGACGCGCTGGTTTCCAACGCAGCGGGAACCACTACAGGTGCGGTTTCTTTTATGGAACGTTTTTCAAACACCACCCGTGAGGTAGCTCAAAACGGGCGTAGAGGTGCTTTGATGTTGACCATAGATGTCGCTCACCCAGATGTTGAAGATTTTATCACCATCAAGCAAGATCTTAAAAAAGTGACCGGAGCGAATATTTCCCTCCGCCTTTCTGACGAGTTTATGCAGGCCGTTACCGAAGATGCCGACTTTACACTGCGTTGGCCAATTGACAGCCCAGATCCAAAATATACCAAAACGGTTAGAGCCAAGGAGCTTTGGGATACGATTATTAAATGTGCCCATAACACCGCCGAACCAGGATTGATCTTCTGGGATAAGCAGCATACCTATTCCACGTCCTCTTTTTATCCGGGCTTCAAGAACAGTTCAACCAACCCATGTTCAGAGATCGCGATGCAGGGAGGAGATTCCTGCCGTTTGATCGCCGTGAACCTGTACAACTTCGTTGATGAACCGTTTACGGAAAATGCCTCTTTCAACCACGAGAAATTCTATAAAGTGATCTATGAGACCCAGCGTTTGATGGATGACCTTGTTGATCTTGAGCTGGAAGCGGTTGAGAGGATCCTCGGAAAGATCGAAAATGACGAAGAGCCTGATTTTATCAAGAAAAATGAAATTGATACCTGGAAACTTCTTGCTGAAAATGGTAAGAACGGTAGACGAACCGGTTTAGGATTTACCGCCCTTGCCGACGCTGTAGCTGCATTGGGAGTCAAATTTGACACTGCTGAAGCTCTTGAGGTGGTAGACCAGATCATGCAGACAAAATTAAGAGGTGAGTTTGACAGTAGCATTGACATGGCCATCACCAGGGAACCGTTTAAGGTTTTTGATCCGGCTATTGAAGAGCAGTCAGATTTCGTGCAAATGATGAAAAGGGAATTCCCTGAGCTCTACTCAAGAATGATGCAGTTTGGAAGAAGGAATATCTCTATTAGTACCGTGGCGCCTACCGGAAGTTTGAGCATGCTGGCACAGACATCTTCTGGAATCGAACCGGTATTCATGTTGTCATACAAGAGAAGAAGAAAAGTAAATCCTTCAGAAAAGAACGCAAAAGTTGCGTTTGTGGATGATACGGGAGATGCTTTCGAAGAATTCACAGTATACCATCCAAAGGTGAAGACCTGGATGAATGCTACCGGAAAAGAAGATATTAATGAGAGTGCCTATGCAGGAGCGACAGCTTCAGAGATTGACTGGCAAAAGCGGGTTGAGATGCAGGCTTTGGTGCAAAAATACACCACGCATTCCATTAGCTCCACGATCAACCTTGCTACAGATGTAAGCCTTGAAAAAGTGAGTGACATCTATGTGGAATCCTGGAGAAAAGGTCTTAAAGGGATCACTGTATATCGTGATGGCTCAAGAAGCGGGATCCTTGTTTCTTCTGATGACAAAAAGGAAAAGAAAGACAATGATGCTGTCTTTGCCGAAACTTTTGCGCCAAAACGGCCAAAGAAACTGGAGGCGAAGATCGTGCGTTTCAACAACGAGAACGAAAAATGGCTGGCGGTAGTAGGTTTGCTGCACGACCGTCCTTACGAGATCTTTACCGGTAAGATGGAAGATGTCTTTAACCTGCCGAGCTGGGTAGATAAGGGCTATGTGATCAAGAACCGTGACGAGGACGAAAAATCCAGATATGATTTCCAGTTTTGCGATAAGCACGGGTACAAAGTAACAATTGAAGGACTTTCAAGATCTTTCAACGAGGAATACTGGAATTACGCGAAGTTGATATCGGGAGTACTGCGCCACGGAATGCCAATTCCTTATGTAGTAGACCTTATCAACAACCTTAACCTTATGGATGAGAACATCAACACCTGGAAAGCAGGTGTGGTAAGGGCCTTGAAACAGTTCGTTGCAGATGGAACTCCTGCTGCCGATAAAGAATGCGGCGAATGTGGAGATCCAGAAGGGATCATCTTCTCTGAAGGTTGCCTGGTTTGTAAGAGCTGTGGCTACTCAAAATGCGGATAGTAATTTTTGTCCCCCGATAAAAATGAAAAACCCCGGTTTCTTTGGAAGCCGGGGTTTTTGTTTGATGACGATTATATTTACATCCCTGTCAGGGTTTATTTTTTTAGCACTTCAAATTTCTAAGTGCGAGTGGACTATTTTTAGACCTAACAGGTCTCCAAGACCCGTTAGGTCTGTTAGTAATTTAAAACGTATTGATCGTCTTCCTAATCGCTGTAAGATTAGTAAGCAGTCTCTCCAGGTACTGGATATCCAGCATATTCGCGCCATCACTTTTGGCGTTTGCGGGATCAAAATGGGTTTCAATGAAAATTCCGTCTGCTCCGGTGGCGATCCCTGCGCGGGCGATGGTTTCGATCATATCGGGTCTTCCGCCGGTCACGCCGCTGCTCTGGTTAGGTTGCTGCAGGGAGTGGGTAACATCAAGCACTGTAGGCGCGAACTGTCTCATAGTGGGAATTCCCCTGAAGTCTACGATCATGTCCTGGTACCCGAACATGGTTCCGCGGTCGGTTACCATCACCTGTTCATTGTTGCAGTCGGTTACCTTGGTCACCGCGTGCTTCATGCTTTGCGGACTCATGAATTGCCCTTTTTTAAGATTGACCACTTTTCCGGTTTCGGCTGCAGCCACGACCAGGTCGGTTTGTCGCACCAGGAAAGCCGGGATCTGCAGAACATCAACATATTCGGCAGCCATGGCAGCATCAGATCTTTCGTGGATGTCGGTTACTGTGGGAACTTTAAAGGTTTCAGAAACCTTCCGAAGAATTTTTAAAGCCTTCTCGTCGCCAATTCCGGTAAAGCTGTCAATACGGCTGCGATTGGCCTTTTTGAAGGAGCCTTTGAATATTAAAGGGATCTCCAGTTTGTCGGTGATCTTCAAAATCGTTTCAGCGATCCTTAGGGCCATTTCTTCCCCTTCAATGGCGCAAGGACCTGCCAGTAAGAAGAAATTTCCTGAATTTGAATGTCTTATCTGTGGGATCTTGTCAAGCTTCATAATTTACAATTTGGGTGCAAAGATACCTATTTTGAGATTCTTTACACCTGTAAACCTGAAGCAGGTAATTTTACCTGTTCTTTTTTTCATCGGGTCTGAAATCTTCCAATCCCTCATCATCCTCTTCCTTAAGCGGCGGATCTATGGCGTAACCCATAGCCCTAATGATCCTGTTGTTGTCATAGTAAAAGTAGATCTTTGAGATCTTGTCTCCTTCCATTCTGGTAGCTAGGTGGTAAGGGAAACTTACGGTTTCGCCGTTGGGATAGCTCAGCGTATTGGAACCCCAATGGAGCACCCATTCTCCCTGTCGGGGACCATCTTTAACTGAAACCGGCAACCATATTTGGTTTTCGGCCAGGGTAGGAACAGCTGTCTCCCTTCCCTTTTTCCAGTATTCTATGGTCTGCTCCAGGTTGAGGCTGTCAAAGCTTCCCAGATTGTAAAAACGGGCATCTTCGGTCACAGAATTTCGCAGCTGTTCCCAATTTCCGTTTTGATACGCTTCCATTGCCTTTTTAACGGTATTCATATTCTTTTCTGCCTCTGGATAATCAAGCATGGCTTTTTCGGGTACCTGGGAGAATAGTGGATCCTGAATTGTGAAAACCATCAAAACCATCGCTATGAGTATCTGTACAATACGTGAATTAAATTTTTTCATTTTATGAGGGTTTTAGGGTTGTCTATAATTGATAAATTGGTGATTATTAGTCTCTTAAAGTTAATGAATCTATAGCGGAAAAGGAATTTTGAAATCATAAATTATGAGAAACATCAGTTTTATTACCTTTTTCGCATAAGATTTACGTAATAATTGCTAATCCTTATGAAACCTTCTGCGCTTCGCATCTGTAAATGAATGTAAATCAATATTTTATAGTAATTAGGGGTTGCAAAAAGAATTAAAGATTTGCCTGTTTTTTTCGGAAAAAATAAACGTACCTTTGCAGCCTTAAAAATCAGGCGTTTATATGACAGCTATTAAAAACATCGCGATTATCGCGCACGTTGACCACGGAAAGACCACATTGGTAGACAAGATCATGTATCATTGTCAACTTTTCAGGGAAAACGAAAACACCGGAGACTTGATCCTGGATAATAATGACCTCGAAAGAGAAAGAGGGATCACTATTACTTCCAAAAATGTTTCCGTAGTATATAAAGACACTAAAATTAATATTATTGATACTCCCGGTCACGCCGACTTTGGCGGGGAAGTGGAGAGGGTATTGAATATGGCCGATGGAGTGCTGCTGCTGGTAGATGCTTTTGAAGGCCCGATGCCGCAAACTCGTTTCGTACTTCAAAAAGCCATTGACCTTGGATTGAAACCATGTGTGGTGGTGAATAAAGTGGACAAGGAGAACTGCACTCCCGAGGAGGTTCACGAAAAGGTATTTGACCTCATGTTTGAACTTGGTGCCGAAGAGTGGCAGCTTGATTTCCCTACTGTTTATGGTTCTGCCAAGAACAACTGGATGAGTGATGACTGGAGAAATCAAACTGAAAATATTGAGCCGCTTCTTGATATGGTGATCGAACATATTCCTTCGCCAAAGATCGAGGAAGGTTCTCCCCAAATGTTGATCACCTCTCTTGACTTTTCTTCCTTTACCGGAAGGATCGCTATTGGGCGTTTGCAACGTGGAACTTTGAAAGAAGGGATGCAAGTGGCTCTTGTAAAGCGTGATGGAAGCATAAAAAAGACAAAGATCAAAGAACTTCACACTTTTGAAGGTTTGGGTCGAAGAAAGATCGAAGAAGTACATGCGGGAGATATCTGTGCTATCGTGGGGCTGGAAGGATTTGAAATTGGTGATACCGTAGCCGATATTGAAAACCCTGAAGGATTGAAGACCATCGCTATTGATGAGCCTACCATGAGCATGTTGTTCACGATCAACGATTCTCCTTTCTTCGGTAAAGACGGAAAGTTTGTGACTTCCAGACACATTAAGGATCGCCTGATGAAGGAGCTGGAAAAGAACCTTGCCCTTAGAGTAGAGGAGACTGACAGTGCCGATAAATTCATGGTGTATGGGCGTGGAGTACTTCACTTATCGGTTCTTATAGAGACCATGCGTCGTGAAGGATATGAACTTCAGATAGGGCAGCCACAGGTGATCATCAAAGAAATTGACGGCGTGAAATGTGAGCCGGTAGAAGAACTTACTATTGATCTTCCTGAAAATGTTTCCGGAAAGGCTGTGGAGATGGTGACCATGAGAAAGGGTGAAATGCTGAGTATGGAAGGAAAAGGCGACAGGATGACCATCCAGTTCATTATTCCTTCCCGTGGAATTATTGGATTAAGAAACCAACTTTTGACTGCGACTGCAGGAGAAGCTATCATGGCTCACCGTTATAAGGAATATCAGCCGTTAAAAGGTGGAATTCCCGAACGTCTTAACGGTTCCTTGGTTTCCATGGAAAAAGGAAGAGCCATTCCTTATTCTATCGACAAATTACAGGACAGAGGAAAGTTTTTTGTAGATCCGGGAGAGGATATTTACGAAGGACAGGTAATTGGGGAGAACTCCCGCCAGGATGATATGGTGGTGAACATCACCAAGACCAAGAAGCTTTCAAACGTACGTTCTTCGGGAGCCGATGATAAGGCGAAGATCGTTCCTGCGATTAAATTCTCCCTGGAAGAAGCTTTGGAATACATCCAAAAAGACGAATATGTGGAGGTGACTCCTCATCACTTGCGTCTGCGTAAGATCTTCCTTACCGAGAACGACCGTAAAAGAAACAAGACGATATAAGTCTTTCAAAATATCAAAAAGAGCTGCCGGTTTTTTAACTTTGGCAGCTCTTACTTTTTAGACATAGATTATGGAAATATTAGGAATATCACACGTAGAATGGTTCGGGTACCTGGCATCACTGTTTGTACTGATGTCTTTCTTAATGCGGAACATTACCGCTT